>NZ_NDIO01000312.1:0-34242 GCF_002241085.1 Vibrio sp. V03_P4A6T147 | reverse complement strand
ACATGTTATTTCCTTAACATAGCTATATAGGGGGGAGTGATTGTTTCACAACGCATCCTCTTGTTGGGATGTCGGCCGAAACGAGTGACCCATTTGATAACGTTTGGGTAACACTGCGATTTTAGGGCTTAGATCTTTTTAATGGTAATGAAGTAACAGATTGAGATCTCAATTTGTTTGTCGACTTTTTAGAAGTTGCAAACATGCTCGCTTTTCTTAAATGGATGGTGATAATGGAGGCAATCACTCACAACGCCATGTGCGAGGCTAGGATTTATGCATATTCACATTCTTGGGATTTGCGGTACGTTTATGGGCGGTGTTGCCGTTTTAGCGCGGCAATTAGGTCATAAAGTTACCGGCAGCGACGCCAACGTTTACCCACCGATGAGTACGTTATTGGAGTCTCAAGGTATCGAGATTATCGAAGGCTTTGACCCTGCTCAATTAGAGCCCAAGCCTGATTTGGTGGTGATTGGCAACGCCATGAGTCGCGGCAATCCGTGTGTTGAATATGTGCTGAACCACAACTTGCGTTACACCTCTGGCCCGCAATGGTTGCAAGAGTTCCTGTTGCATGACCGCTGGGTTCTTGCGGTGGCTGGTACACACGGTAAAACCACCACGTCGAGCATGTTGGCGTGGATCTTGGAAGATTGTGGTTACCAACCAGGCTTTTTGGTGGGAGGCGTACTTGGCAACTTTGGTATTTCTGCGCGTTTGGGCGAAAGCATGTTTTTTGTGGTTGAAGCCGATGAATATGACAGCGCTTTTTTCGATAAGCGTTCTAAGTTTGTCCATTATCACCCACGCACTTTAGTGTTGAACAACTTAGAGTTTGATCATGCGGACATTTTTGACGATCTTGAAGCGATTAAGCGCCAATTTCATCATCTAGTGCGTACTGTTCCGGGCAATGGTCGTATTTTTGCTCCGCAAAAAGAGCAGGCATTAGCGGATGTTCTCGCACGTGGCTGCTGGAGCGAAACCGAGTTTACCGGTGAGCAAGCGCAGTGGAAAGCTGAAAAAATCACGCGTGATGGTTCGCAATTTGATGTGTTCTTTGACAATGAACGCGTGGGGTGCGTAACTTGGGATTTGGTTGGCGATCATAATGTCGATAACGCCTTAATGGCGATTGGCGCGGCGCGTCACGTAGGGGTCACTCCAGATTTAGCCTGTCAAGCTTTGGGCAAATTTATCAATACCAAACGTCGTTTAGAGCTCAAAGGCGAAGTGAACGGTATTACGTTGTATGACGATTTTGCTCATCATCCAACGGCCATTGAACTTACTTTGGGTGGTTTACGTAACAAGGTAGGCGATCAGAAAATTATCGCGGTTTTAGAGCCTCGTTCGGCTACGATGAAGTTGGGTGTACATAAGCAAACTTTAGCGGCGTCATTACAGCAAGCCGATTCAGTTTATCTCTATCAGCCGAACAATCTTGCTTGGTCGGTGCAGGATGTAGCTGATCAATGCTCACAACCAGCGCAAGTGAATGATGATATTGATGCTTTCGTCGCGCAAATTGCGCAGGAAGCCCAGCCGGGCGATCACATTTTGGTGATGAGCAATGGTGGCTTTGAAGGTATTCATAACAAGCTCCTACTTGCATTAAATTAAGCCATGTAATGCCAGCGACACAAACGAAATAGAGAGTTATGACAATACAACAGAAAGCCATCACTTTAGCCTTTACTGGCGCTTCAGGTGCTCCTTACGGACTTCGTCTGTTGGAGTGTTTATTGGCTGCAGATTACCGAGTGTATCTTTTGATCTCTTCGGCCGCGCGCGTTGTGCTTGCAACCGAGCACGGTTTGAAGTTGCCCAGTGGGACTGAGGCAGCCAAAGCTGCGTTGGTGGAACATTTACACTGCGATGCCTCACAGCTTGTCGTGTGTGGCAAAGAAGAGTGGTTCTCTCCAGTGGCTTCGGGCTCTGCTGCGCCAAAACAGATGGTGGTGTGCCCATGTTCGGCAGGCAGCGTTGCGGCGATTGCCCATGGCATGTCCGATAATTTGATCGAACGTGCTGCCGATGTAGTGATGAAAGAGCGTGGCCAACTGGTGTTAGTGGTGCGCGAAACTCCGTTTTCCACCTTACATTTAGAAAACATGCTCAAGTTGTCGCAAATGGGCGTCACCATTATGCCCGCTGCCCCCGGTTTTTATCATCAGCCGCAGTCAATTGAAGACTTGGTCGATTTTATGGTGGCGCGTATTTTAGACCATTTGGGCGTTGAACAAGGGCTTGTGCCACGTTGGGGATATGACTCACGCCCAACGGTGTAGCTTATTGCGTTAATTCCAATTACAATCCACCTCACTCAACGGGGAGCAAATCATTCATCTCAATGAATGCTGCTGAGATCAAGCGTGAGCTTGGGACCCGTAAACCTGAACCAGATAATGCTGGCGTAGGAATTGGGTTAGGATCTCAGAATAGGAATAATGGAATATTCTCATCCTCCTCAAGCCTGTGCCGCTCAACCAAGGAGAGCGACCAGTTGAACACCACTCTTAATACCATTGCACTTGCCACCATCACCTCTTTTTCAGCGCATGCCGCTGACAATATCCTTACCGTTTATACCTATGACTCGTTCGCATCAGAATGGGGCCCGGGACCGGCGATTGAAAAAGCATTCGAAGCACAATGCGCTTGCGATCTTCAGTTTGTGGCACTCGATGATGGGGTATCGATCCTAAACCGTTTGCGTCTTGAAGGTAATAACAGTAAAGCAGACATCGTACTCGGTTTAGATAACAACTTAATGGCCGAGGCCAAACAGACTGGCTTATTGGCAAATCATAATGTCGAGACGGGCCAAGTCACGCTACCCGGTGGTTGGAGTGATGAAACATTTGTTCCTTATGATTACGGCTATTTTGCCTTTGTTTACAATAAAGAGAAATTAGCAAACCCACCAAAAAGCTTAAAAGAGTTGGTAGAAAAGCGCGATGATCTTAAAGTGATTTATCAAGATCCGCGCACTTCAACACCCGGTCAAGGCTTACTGCTGTGGATGAAATCTGTCTATGGTGAGAAAGCCAATTTAGCATGGCAACAGCTCGCCAATAAGACGGTGACAGTCACCAAAGGTTGGTCAGAAGCCTATGCGATGTTTCTAAAAGGTGAGTCCGATCTGGTGCTCTCTTACACCACCTCTCCAGCCTATCATTTGATTGCGGAAAATGACGCCAAGTACGCGGCTGCTGATTTTGCCGAAGGACACTACATGCAAGTGGAAGTGGCTGCGAAAGTAAAACACAGTGGTAACGGCAAATTGGCCGATGAGTTCATGCACTTTATTTTAAGTGATCAATTTCAGTCGGTGATGCCAACCGGAAACTGGATGTATCCTGTGACGTCTGTCGCGCTACCGAAAGGTTTTGAAACGCTGGCTGTGCCACCAAAGGCGCTCACCTTTAGCGCACAAGAGGTGTCTGAGATGCGTAAAGTGTGGATCCGTGAGTGGCAAACCGCCTTAACGTTTTAAGGTTCGATAAAGTTTGAATGCTATTCCTAAAATAGGTATTGGGGTCGCGATGCTTGTCGCGACCTTTGTCATCAGTGCGTTGGCGGCGTTGCTGTTACAAGCACCCAGCTTAAATGTGATGCACGTATGGCAAGACCCGTATTATCGCCATGTTACTCAATTTAGTTTTTACCAAGCTAGCTTGTCGATGCTGCTCAGTGTTGGTTTCGCGGTTCCTGTTGCTCACGCACTTTACCGTCGTCGATTTTGGGGACGTGCGCTGCTGATCAAATTGTTTGCAACGACCTTAGTGCTTCCGGTGCTGGTGGGCGTATTTGGTTTGTTGGCCATTTATGGTAATAGCGGTCTGCTCGCCTCGCTGCTTGCGTGGTTTGATAGCAAACTGCCGTTTTCCATTTACGGATTAAACGGTATTTTACTGGCGCATCTGTTTTTTAATCTCCCGTATGCCAGCCGTTTATTGCTGCAAGCGTTAGAGTCGATCCCGGCTGAACAACATAAGTTATGCGCGCATCTTGGCATGAGTCATTGGCACAAATTTCGTTGGGTTGAATGGCCGCGTTTGCGTCAGCAGCTTCCTCATGTCTGTGGTTTGGTGTTCATGCTCTGTTTTACCAGTTTTGCCACTGTGATGGCACTTGGCGGCGGGCCTAAATCAACCACGATTGAGCTGGCGATTTATCAGGCGATCAAATTTGATTTTGATTTACAAGCCGGCGCGCTGCTTGCGCTGTGGCAGATGCTGTTATGCGGGCTGTTGTCTCTATCCATTTCACGCTTAGCGAAGCCGTTAGCCATCACCACAGGGCGTCAAGCGAGTGATTATGTGGTTAGTCGAGATAATCGCAAAGCGCAATGTTGGGACGGCGCATGGATCTTCCTTGCGTTGCTGTTAGTACTTCCGCCGCTGGTGATGGTCATCTTGAGCGGTTTAAATTCGCAGCTTTTTCACGTCTTGAGTGATGAGCAATTCTGGCGTGCGCTTTGGGCTTCACTGCAAGTGGCGTTATTGGCAAGCGTGGTTGCTGTTTCGGCTGGGGTTGCCATACTCATCACGACTCGCGCTTTGCGCCTGCAGCAGCACAACCGTAAGGCGGACCAACTAGAGTTGATTGGCGCGATTATTTTGGTCACGCCAGGGCTTGTTATCAGCACCGGGCTTTTTCTGTTACTGCGTATCTGGACCGATGCATTTAGCTTAGCGTATTGGGTGGTTTTTTTCGTCAATGGCTTAATGGCATTGCCGTATGTGTTGAAAACATTGGCGCAACCTATGCTGCATATCGCGCAGCAATATCAATGGTTATGTGCCAGCCTTGGCATTAAAGGGTGGCAGCGTTTGCAAGTGATTGAGCTGCGTGCGTTGCGTAAACCCTTAGCGCATGCCTTTGCGATCAGCTTTTTGCTCTCAATGGGGGATTTAAGTGCGATTGCTCTATTTGGTAGCCAAGAGTTTAGAACCTTACCGCTTTACCTGTTCCAACTGCTGGGCAGTTACCAAATGCAAGCGGCGGCGGTGGTTTCTCTTACGCTGTTGCTACTCAGTGTGGGGTGTTTTGCCCTCATTGAGCGGTTATTTCATTCACATTCAAAGGTAAAGCAATGTTAGAACTCAAGGCTGTGCAGTATGAGTATCAACAGGAGTGGTTTGAATTTTCGCTCTCTGTACCGCGAGGGGCGATTCTCTCTTTGATGGGGCCAAGTGGCGCGGGCAAGTCGACTTTACTGAGCTTAGTTGCGGGTTTTATTGCACCGAAAAGCGGCGATATCCAAGTGCAAGGGCAATCCTTACTTGGGCAGGAGCCACACTTGCGTCCTTTTTCGATGCTGTTTCAAGAGCACAATCTTTTTGCCCATCTCACTGTGCGTGAAAATATTAGCCTTGGGTTACATCCGGGGCTGAAATTAACCACTTCGCAAAAGGCGTTAGTTGAGTGCGCCGCGCAGCAAGTGGGTTTGGCAGCGCTACTTGATCGCTTGCCTGAGCAGCTCTCAGGGGGGCAGCGTCAACGAGTTGCTCTGGCGCGCTGTTTTGTACAACCACATCCTATCTGGCTGCTGGATGAGCCCTTTTCCGCCTTGGATCCGCTACTCAGAGAAGAGATGCTGCTTTTGGTTAAGCAGTTAGCCGCAGAAAGAGCGATCACTGTTGTGATGGTGACGCACCATATTAGTGATGCCAAAGCGATTGCGAGCCATTTTGCGTTTATGGCTCAAGGACATGTGTTAGTGAGTGATCGCATTGAGGCACTTTCCGCACAACACGCAGACGCGCAGCTCAGTGATTTTGTGCGTGCAGGGGAATAAAAAAAACCTCACACGTTTAGGTGAGGTTTTTGCGTCTAATCAGCACTATGACAGGTTACACTGACTTATCGTTATGCTCCCTGAGCACTTGGAAAATCTCTCGTGATGCTCTTGGTGGTTTGCTGTTGGCTTTCTCTTTATTTGCTTGACGCGCTAATTGGCGCAGACGTTGACGATCCATCTCTGGATAGAGTGCCATCGCATCTTCAATCGCGCTGTCACCTTTCTCCACAATACGATCACGCATCTGTTCGAGCTTATGCAGCATGGCGGTATTTTGTGAGTGCTTGTTACGCAGTTTATCCAATGCCGCTTGAATCGGTTCAGCATCGATGGTACGCATCATTTTACCAATGTATTGCAGTTGGCGGCGTCTGGCTTCCATGCTAAAACGCTGAGCATCTTTGATGGCATCCATCAAATCTTCAGACATCGGAATTTTTGCTAACTGAGATGGCTTCAGAGCAACCAGCTCTTCACCCAGTTTTTGTAGCTCAGTCATGTCGTTTTTCATTTCGGTTTTGCTAACCCAAATGATCTCCTCTTCTTCTTCCCAAGGAGCTTTTTGATTCTTACGCGCCATTTTCTTCATCTATTGAGTTATGTATGTCAGCTATTTTAGCAAGAATCGTGGGGAGAAAGCGAAATTCTTGTTATCCTAATGGCATTGTTTGCTAATAATTGATGAGATATGGACGTAAAACAACAAGTTGCTCAGCAGCGCATCGAACTTGAAGCGGCGGTTGCTAAGGCATTAGAGATGGCTGCGCTCAGTTCTGATGCTGCTGAAGTGGCGATCACCAAAAGTACCGGCCTGAGTGTTTCGACGCGAATGTGTGAAGTTGAAAACGTAGAATTTAACAGTGATGGGGCATTAGGCATCACTGTGTATCGTGGGCAACGTAAAGGCAGTGCGTCGACGTCAGATCTCAGTGAAAAAGCAATTGCGCAGACGGTCGCTGCAGCGCTTGATATTGCGCTTTACACTTCTGAAGATCCTTATGCAGGCCCTGCACCTAAAGAGTTAATGGTGCGAAATATTCCTGATTTAGATCTCTTCCATCCCGATGAACCTAACCCGGACATGGCCGCTAAAATTGCCATTGCTGCAGAAGAGAAAGCGTTAGCTTACAGCAACAAGATCAAACAAAGTGATGGCGCAAGTTATGACAGCCATTACGGTGTGAAAGTGTATGGCAATAGCCATGGTTTGCTCGCGAGTTATGCCTCTAGCCGTCATAGTATTAGCTGCTGCGTGATCGGTGAGGGTAAAAATGGTGAGATGGAGCGTGATTATAGCTATACCGTTGCACGTCACCGCGACGATTTATGGTCGCCAGAGCTGGTCGGGCAACAAGCTGCAGAAAAAACCATCAGCCGTTTAGATGCAAAAAAATTGAAGACGGGCAAAGTTCCGGTGATGTTTGCCGCGGATGTAGCGACAGGTTTGATTGGTCATTTGGTGATGGCGATCAGTGGTGGCAGCTTGTATCGTAAATCTTCCTTTTTACTTGATAAGTTAGGCGAGAAAATTTTACCCGATTGGTTCAATATTGCCGAAAAACCCCATGTATTGCGTGCGTTGGCATCAAGCCCATTTGATAGTGAAGGGGTGTTTACGCAAGACCGCCAAATCATTACCGATGGCGTGCTCTCGACTTATCTTCTGAGCAGCTATGCCGCTCGTAAAATGAAGATGACTCCAACTGGTCACGCGGGTGGCATCCATAACTGGTATGTTCAATCCACAGGACAAAATTTTGAGCAGATGCTTAAAGCGTTAGGCACAGGCTTGTTAGTCACTGAAGTGATGGGCCAAGGTGTTAATGCAGTGACAGGTGATTATTCGCGTGGCGCCGCTGGTTTCTGGGTTGAAAACGGTGTGATTCAATACCCTGTATCTGAGATTACTATCGCGGGCAATTTGAAAGATATGTTCCAGCAAATGGTGGCGGTAGGGAGTGATGTCGAAACACGCTCGCAAATCCAAACTGGGTCTATTTTACTTGAATCGATGAAAATTGCGGGCGAATAATCGCTTAAGCTGAATATGAAAAAGCTTGGTATAACAACCAAGCTTTTTTTATGGGTGGTTTGGGTATGTATCACTATAGGGTTACATCAAAATAGGGCTACATCAAAATGGTCGCCAAGCCGAGAAAGACCGAAAGCCCAACCACATCGGTGACGGTTGTTAACGCCATTCCGCCAGCAAGAGCCGGGTCGATTTTCATTTTTTTCAGTAAAATTGGGATGGTGACGCCGGCGATCCCGGCAATGAGTAGGTTGGCCATCATTGCTGCGGAAATGATGCCGCCAAGCATCCAATTGCCTTTCCATACCACCACAATGCCGCCAATAATGGTAGCCCACATGATGCCATTTAAAAAACCGATTGCCGCTTCTTTGAATAGCAATTCGCGTTGGTTACTGTCACCGATATGTCCCAATGCTAAACCACGAATGACCAAGGCCACGGTTTGGTTACCTGCGACACCACCCATTGAGGGCACTATGGTCATTAGCACGGCAATGGCGGCCATTTGATCCAGTGTTGCTTCAAACATGTTAGAAACAGAGGCTGCGGCGAGGGCGGCCAAAACATTTGCCCCAAGCCAGATGGTCCGTTTACGTGCGGATTTGACTACTGGAGCAAAGGTATCTTCGTCATCGTTCATACCAGCCATACTCATCATTGAGTGTTCGGCATCTTCACGAATGATGTCAACGACGTCATCAATGGTGATCCGACCGACCAAGTGCTGGTTTTCATCCACCACAGGCGCGGACACCCAGTTGCGACGTTCAAACAGGCTGGCAACATCTGAGTCGCTGGTGGTGACCAAAATCGCCTCATCGGCATCATCCATGACTTCACTTACTGGAATATCCGGTTGCGTGGTCAGCAAGGTGGTGAGTGAGAGATGCCCAATCAGCTTACTTTCATCGTCAATCACGTAAAGTGCATCGGTTGCTTCGGGCAGATCGCCGCGCATGCGTAAATAGCGTAAAACCACGTCAATATCAACGTCACCACGAATGGTGATCACGTCGGTATTCATGATCCCGCCGGCTGTTTCCTCTGAATAGGAGAGCGCGGTTTCAACGCGCTGGCGATCAGCGCTGTCCATCTGCGAAAGCACTTCGCGTGACACGTCATCTGGCAAGCTACGCAGTACATAGGCCACGTCATCGGTGTCCATGCCTTCGGTCGCTTCTGCCAGTTTTTCGGGTGCCATTTTGGAAACTAGGGCATCTTTGACGTCTTCGTTGAGCTCATCAAGGATTTCACCGTAGTCTTCTGGGTCGGTGAGTTGCCATAACACCTCCCGGCTTTTACGTGGAGAGGCTTCTAAGAGGTGAGCAATATCTTCTGGCTCCATGTCCTGCAATTGGCGACGGACATGGACAAAACGACCATTTTCTAAAGCTTCGCTGACTTCTTGGAGGGTTAGGTGAGCTTGATCAAATTCAATTTGCTCGGCCATGGTTTCCCCCTACTTAGGATTCTTACAATGTGTTGAATAGTAACTTAATTCTAGGCCTTATTTAATAAGTTCTTATTAAGCACTGAATTTATTTTGACTATCAGGGGCGCGCATGCGCTGTCTGTGGGAGAGTGGAGTGTAAGCCTGGTGCTTACTCGTCTTCATCGAATTTATGTTCAATCAGCGAACTAACCGCTTGCAAAGCAGGCTCTGCTTGTGAGCCTTCAGCATTGATGGTGATGTATTGACCTTGTGCGGATTCGAGCATCAATAAACCCATCACACTGTCTGCAGTGGCTTCTTTTCCTTCTTCACTTTGAATGGTGACCACCGCATCAAAAGATTGCGACAGTTCAACCAGCTTAACGGCTGCACGAGCATGAAGGCCCAAGCGATTTTGGATTAAAACCGTTTTACTTAATAGTGGCATACCATCGCTCCTATTGCTGTTTTTCTAATGATGTATGGCGTATCTGTACTTGGTGACCCAATTGAGCAAAGTACTCGCCAAGCTGTTGAGTCAGGTAAACGGAGCGGTGCTTACCACCGGTGCAACCAATCGCAATTGTGAGATAACTGCGGTTGTTTTTTTCGAGCATCGGCAGCCAGTATTCAACAAACTTTTGAATTTGTTGTTTAAGTTCAATTACTTCACTATGGCGTTCAAGAAACGACTTAATTGGTGCATCCAGGCCAGTTAATGGGCGAAGATCGGGTTCCCAGTGTGGGTTGGGTAAAAAACGCACATCAAACACGTAGTCTGCATCGCTGGGTAGTCCATATTTGAAGCCAAAAGACTGAAACACCATCACCAGATCTTTGCGCTCACGTCCTTCAATTCGCATGCGTACGGTTTCGCTCAACTCATGCAACGATTGATTACTGCTATCGAGCACTAAATCGGCTTGCTCTTTGAGCGGTGCAAGCAGCGACTTTTCCAATTCAATCGCTTGCGCAAGTGAAGGTTTATCGGCGTTTAATGAGAGAGGATGGATACGACGCGTTTCGCTGTAGCGCTTGAGTAGTGTCTCTTTACTGGCATCGAGAAACAGCACACTAACGTCGTTATTCTGTTTTAGCTGCTCTAAAACATCCGCAACCAAACTAGGCTCTTGGGGCAAGTTACGGATATCAATACTCACCGCGACATTTTGTTTACTGCCTTGGACAGATTGAATAAACGCATCCAACAAGTTGACGGGAAGGTTATCGACACAATAGTAGCCGAGATCCTCCAGTACTCGTAAAGCAACGCTTTTCCCTGCGCCTGATTGACCACTCACAACGATTAAACGCATAGTTTCGGCTCGGTGGTTATTGGTTAGTCATGATGTCGTACAGCTCTTGATCGCTTTGTGCACTTCGAAGCTGTTTTAAAACTTGTTTGTCATTGAGGCGCTCGGCCATACAAGCGAGCGTTTTTAAATGCTCTTTGCACTGCTCTTCAGGAACGAGCAACGCAAACAGTAGATCGACAGGTCGATTATCAATGGCATCAAACTCAATCGGTTCTTCACACTGCAGCAAAACGGCAATGGCACGATCACTGTTGGTCATTCTTGCATGAGGAATGGCGATGCCATTACCAATACCAGTACTGCCCATTTTTTCTCGGCTGAGCATGCATTCAAACAGCTCGGTGGAATTTTGACCTGAATACTCAGCAGCGATTTCGCTAATGATTTCTAGGGCTCTTTTTTTACTGGTGCATTGGACCGCACTTTTCGTGCAGTCCAATGAGAGTACTTCGCTTAATTGCATGATTAATGACTACTTAGCTTTTCTTTATGCTTGTTGAGTTGTCTTACGAGTTTATCCACTAAACTGTCAATGGCAGCATACATATTTTCATTGTCGGCCACGGCGTGGATATCACCTTGATTTATGTGGAGCGTAGCTTCAGCGATCTGTTGTACTTTTTCAACACGTAAAACAACCTGTACGTTATTGATATGGTCAAAAAATCGCTCAAGTTTTTGAAACTTCGAGTTTACATAGTCTTGCATTGAATCGGTCAGATCAATGTGATGGGCATTAATGTTGATTTGCATAGACTTTCCTTCTCTGTTTTGTGCCTTACAGTAGGCGTTTGCGCTGACTCGATGGAGCAATGCCCAACGATTCACGGTATTTAGCTATCGTCCGTCTAGCTACCTGAATCCCTTGGTCAGCCAGTAGATCTGCAATTTTACTGTCACTTAATGGTTTGGCTGTATTTTCAGCGGCCACCAGTTTTTTAATCAGTGCTCGTATTGCAGTCGATGAACACTCTCCCCCGCTGTCGGTACTGACATGGCTGGAGAAGAAGTATTTCAATTCGAAAATACCACGCGGAGTATGCATGTACTTCTGCGTTGTCACCCTTGATATGGTGGATTCATGCATTTCTACCGCTAAAGCAACGTCATTGAGTACCATTGGCTTCATCGCCTCTTCACCATACTCAAAGAAATCACGTTGATGTTCAACAATACACTTGGCAACTTTGAGCAGTGTCTCGTTTCTACTTTCTAAACTCTTAATTAGCCATTTTGCTTCTTGCAAATTGCTGCGAATGTAGTTGCTATCGGCACTGTTACCTTTGCCTAATGCTGCATATTGTTGATTTATCTTAAGTTTTGGTACGCTATCTGGGTTTATTGTTACCACCCATTTGCCGTGATCTTTGTAAACAGACACGTCAGGCACAACGTATTCGGCGTGCTCGGTTGAAATATTATTTCCCGGTCTTGGGTCAAGTTGTTGAATGAGCTGCAATACCTCTCGCAGATCTTCTTCTTTTAACTTGGTTTCTTTGATGATCAACTTGTAGTCACGATTGCCGAGCAGATCAATATGTTGGATCAGCAGCTGTTTAGCTTCTTCTAACCAAGGGGTACTGGCAGGGTAGGTCGCTAATTGTAAAAGCAGGCAGTCTTGAAGGTTGACTGAAGCCACACCGAGGGGATCAAACTGCTGAACACGTTTACGAACGGCTTCAATTTCATCAAGCTCAATATTTTCATCGGCAAAGCTTTCTAAAATATCATCCAAAGAAACGGTGAGATAACCGTAGTCATCGATGGCGTCAATCAAGGCAAGAGCAATGCTGCGGTCGGTGTCGCTAAACGGTGTGAGATCTAATTGCCACAGTAGATAATCTTGCAGGGTTTGCGTTGTTTCACCTTGGTATACGGGCATGTCATCATCAAGGGCGATCCCTGTGCTGCCTGTGTTCGCGCTGTAGACATCATCCCATGTGGTGTCGATCTCAAGCTCGCTGCTGATTTCGGATTTTTCAATTAAGTCAGAGCTGTCTTGTGGCTCAATATCTAACACCTCAGCACTGGTTTCTTTCTCCTCATTGATGCTATGAACATCAGCGGTGGCATTCTCTTCATAGGCCTCTTCAACATCCAATAATGGATTAGACTCTAGAGCCTCTTGGATCTCTTGCTGGAGTTCCAATGTGGAGAGTTGCAACAAACGAATGGCTTGTTGTAACTGCGGTGTCATCGCTAATTGTTGGCCGAGCTTCAGTTGTAATGAGGGTTTCATTCAGTGCCAGTTACCTTATTATTTTTAGAATTGATGTCACTCTCTACTTAATCATAGACGGAATTGTTCACCGAGATAAACTTGTTTTACCTCTTCATTATTGAGCACGTCATGTGGTGTACCTTCTGCGATCAAACGACCCTGGCTTACAATATAGGCTTTTTCACAGACGTCCAATGTTTCTCGAACGTTGTGGTCTGTGATTAAAACGCCTAAGCCACGATCTCGCAGGTGTTGGATGATCTTTTTAATGTCGATAACGGAAATAGGGTCGACCCCTGCAAAGGGTTCATCAAGCAAAATAAATTGTGGGTTTGCGGCAAGAGCGCGGGCAATTTCAACTCGGCGACGTTCACCACCCGATAGCGCCATCCCCGCACTATGGCGGATATGTTGAATGTGAAATTCTTCTAGTAGATCTTCGAGTTTATCTTGGCGCTCTTCACGGGTCATCGATTCACGGGTTTCAAGTACCGCCATGATGTTATCTTCGACCGATAATTTTCGAAAAATAGACGCTTCTTGAGGTAAGTAGCCGATCCCTAAGCGTGAGCGACTGTGCATAGGTAAAATGCTGATGTCGTGATCATCAATGCTGATCTTACCTTCATCACGAGCGACAAGGCCGACGATCATGTAAAACGATGTGGTTTTTCCTGCGCCGTTAGGGCCGAGTAAGCCAACAATCTGCCCCGATTCTACTTGCAAGCTGACGTCAGAGACGACTTTGCGTTTTTTATAGCTTTTCGCTAAATGTTCTGCTTTAAGTATGGCCATAATTATTCTTGTGTCGTAGTGGCTTGCGGTTGAAGCACGGTCGATACTCGCTCGTTAGAGTTACCATCAGCCATCAGTTTCTGTGACGAAATTTTGTAACGAATTTTCGTACCACGGATGATGCTATCGTCTTGTGACAACATGGCTTGATCGATCATCGTCAACTGATCATCGGCCAATTTGTAATAGAGCTCTTTCGCCTCACCATACAAGGTTTTGCCATCGTCGGTTAATTGCGAAAAAGTGGCGAGGTTGCCATATCCTTCAATTTCTTGAATGGAGCCATCTTTCGCATCACGGGTTACAATCACTTTGTCGGCGTTGATACTGATACTGCCTTGTTTGAGTTTGACATCACCAAGGAAAGTCACTTTGTTGCTTTTCATGTCGAGCTGTTGGCTGTCAGAATCGATGTAAACTGGTTGAGCATTATCGGTGGACAATGCCAATGCGTGACCAGAAATCGCTAAACAAGCAATAAGACTAAGGTGTGAGAGTTTCATATCTACCTTGTACATGGTTATAAAGAATAGCGGTATTGTCGGCAAAGTTGCCTTTCATCGCTTGTCCTTGTGTTTCGAATTGTGGCCCAACCAAATCGACCTGATTATCGGCCCAAAAATCGCGATTATTGAGTTGAATGCTCATTTTAATGGTTGAAAGCGTATCAAAACCAGAATCTGCTAATAGGTTTTTTGCCAGTACGTCGTCATACAGTGTGAGTACTTGCTCTTCATCGAGTACGCCGCGTTTGGCGGTAATCTCCCACTCTTGCAAAATACCATCACGGAAGACTTTGAGTATCGGGTACTCGAAAATGGTGTCGCCACTTTTTGCGTAATGATCCAGATGCGTCGATTGAATGATGTAGCTGCGGATACCTTGCTCGTTATAGGTGGTGTTGTCGAGATTTTTTCCACTAAACGACGGTAACTCCAAGTTTGGAGCAACTTGTATATCGGTATTTTGTTCTTTATCGAACAAGTAATAGGCTGACCACGATGCGATAAAAATCAGTATCACATAGAGGACACGAGATAAACTCATACACTTAAGCCTTTGTGCACATCTAACTCACCGCGAGCTTGCAAAATCAAATCACACACTTCGCGTACAGCGCCATGCCCACCTTTTATATGGGTCACGTAGTTTGCGCGTTTAACTAATAGCGGGTGACCATCCGCGACACAGACTTTCAGCGCGACTTTTTCCATTACCGGCCAATCAATCAAGTCATCACCGATATACCCTGTGTGTTCTGGGGCAATATTGAGCTGGCGACAAATGTCGTTATAGGCTTTGACCTTGTCATCCTGACCTTGATAAACCAGTGTAATGCCTAATACGGCCATACGGTTTTCGACAATTTTTGACTGCCTACCTGTAATGATCGCCACTTCAATGCCAGCATTCATCAATGATTTTATGCCGTAGCCATCTCGAGTGTGGAAGGTTTTTAGCTCTTCGCCTTGATTGCCCATATAAACTAAGCCATCAGAGAAGACGCCATCCACATCGCAGATCAGCAGTTTTATCTGCTTAGCTATGTCGAGAATAGGCAGTGAGACCGGGCCGTAGAGTGTATCAATCATGGTCATCACATCACTCCTGCTTTGAGCAAATCGTGCATGTTTAATGCACCGACCAATGTGCCATTTTCGCACAGCATCAAGCCATTGATTCGTTTATCTTGCATTAGGTTTAACCCTTCGACCGCGAGCATGTTAGGGTTTGCTACCGTTGGGTTTTGCGTCATCACCTCGCTGATTGCCGCGCTGTGAATATCGATTCGTTTGTCTAAGATGCGGCGTAAATCGCCATCAGTAAAGATGCCAATAAGCTGCATGTTACTGTCTACTACCGCGGTCATCCCCAACCCTTTTTGGCTGATCTCAAGTAAGGCATCGCGGATCAATGCGTTTGGTTGCACTGTTGGTAGTGCATCGCCAATGTGCATGATATCAGAGAGCTTGAGCAACAATTTTCGACCTAAAGCCCCACCGGGATGAGACAGCGCAAAATCTTCAGCGGTAAAGCCGCGTGCTTGCAAGAGTGCGACGGCTAACGCATCGCCCATCACTAGCGTTGCTGTGGTGCTGGAGGTTGGCGCAAGGCCAAGCGGGCATGCCTCTTGTGGGACAGTGATTTGCAAATGAAGATCGGCCAACTTTGCCATATTCGATGACGGGTTGCCTGTCATGCTAATGATGCGAATATTGAGCCGTTTTAGCACAGTAAACAGTGATAAAATTTCCGAGGATTCGCCAGAGTTTGAAATAGCAATTACGATGTCGCCACGCTCGATCATACCAAGATCACCGTGCGCCGCTTCTCCTGGATGTACGAAAAATGCCGAAGTGCCAGTACTGGCTAAGGTCGCGGCAATTTTTTTACCGATATGGCCTGATTTACCCATACCCATCACCACAACTTTGCCGTGATCATTGGCAATGATCATTTCACACGCTTGGCAAAATGAGTCGTCAAAGTATTGCTCTAGCTGCTGTAAAGCAGCCATTTCGGTGGCGAGAACTTGCTGTGCAACACTGCGATAATCAAACTGATTCGACATTCGATACTCCGAGTTTGGGTTAAGCGGTCATATTCATAAGTAGATAAGCTTGGTATCCGATAAAAGCGAGGAAGAGCACGCCTCCCTCAATGCGGTTAATACTACGCGATTTCCCTAAAGCCATGGCAACCAGTAGCAGAGATACGCCAAGCATTACCCAAAAATCGCGTCCCATCGCATGCTCACTGAGTATCGATGGATTAAGAATGCCGGGTAAGCCCATCACGGCAAGAATATTGAATACGTTCGAGCCAATAATGTTGCCCACAGCCATATCATCTTCGCCTTTCAACACACTTGTGAGTGAGGCGGCCAATTCTGGCAAGCTGGTCCCAACAGCGATGATCGTCAGGCCAATTACCAAGTCGCTCATGCCAAAAAACTTAGCGATAATGACGGCGTTATCGACTAACACGCTGGCAGCAATCGGCAGAATGATAAGCCCAATCACTACCCAAATAGCCGCTTTTGCGTTGCTCACGCCCTGCGGTATTTCAGATTCCTGCTCGGTAAGCAGCGCGTCACCATGTTTTTGCTCGTTACGGCTAATGCGGAGCATCGCGATGATAAACACGGCGAAAAGTGCAAACAGCAACACACCTTCATAGAATCCTAAGTGGTTATCCCACAATAACGCACCAGCAAGTAGTGTGACCGCAATCATCAGCGGCAGTTCACGGCGGAGTACCGCAGAACTGACGGAAAGCGGTTTGATGAGTGCTGTAATACCCAAGATCAAAGCAATGTTAGCGATGTTAGAACCGAGCACGTTACCGACGGCAGTATCGGTTTTCCCATCCAAAGCGGCCGTTGCCGATACCATCATCTCTGGTGCTGATGATCCCATTGCTAAAATAGTCATGCCGATCACTAATGGCGAGATGCCGAAGTTGCGAGCAAGCGCGGCAGAACCAAAGACTAACTTGTCAGCGCTCCAGACTAAAAACACCAAACCTACAATGAGAAACGCTACCGCTTCGATCATGATGATACCTAATTAATGAAATGAGTGAAAAAATGATGCAATTAACCGCTAATTTTGACGTGTTGGTTGCGAAAAGGGAAGCTGAAGATCCAATTAATTACGTTCAATTCATGGTTTAGTTAGCTATCCATCAATAAATGACCGGAAGATTGTTTTGGCGAAAGATGATGCTTTACTTTAGGATGTAATTGAACAGTGCTTTTAATTTTAGAACGTTATGCTTATGATTGCCCATCATTTTGGGGCGGACAACAATAGTGAAACACTCATGATGCCAATCAACGATCTTGTCACAATCAAGAATTTAACCTTCTCCCGTTCAGGACGGAAGATTTTCGATGACGTGAGTCTCAGCGTTCCGCAAGGAAAAATTACCGCCATTATGGGGCCATCGGGTATTGGTAAAACCACTTTGCTACGTCTTATTGGCGGACAACTGTTTCCTGAACAAGGTGAGATTTGGTTCGACAAACAAAACATCCCGATGCTCAGTCGCAAAAAGCTGTATCAAGCTCGTAAAAAAATGAGCATGTTGTTTCAGTCGGGCGCGTTATTTACCGATTTAAATGTGTTCGATAATGTGGCTTTCCCTTTACGTGAACACACTCAATTAGATGAATCGCTGATTAAGACATTAGTTTTACTAAAATTAGAAGCGGTTGGTCTGCGCGGTGCCGCCTTGCTCATGCCGAGCGAATTATCCGGTGGCATGGCAAGAAGGGCTGCATTAGCGCGCGCGATTGCGCTGGATCCGGAACTGATCATGTATGATGAGCCGTTTGTGGGGCAAGACCCGATCACCATGGGCGTGCTGGTGGAATTGATCCGCAATTTGAATCAAGCTTTAGGGGTGACCTCGATAGTGGTCTCTCATGATGTTCCTGAAGTGATGAGCATTGCCGATTGGGTTTATTTGCTGGCTGACGGCAAAGTGATTGCCAAAGGAACGCCAAACGATCTTTACCAAAATAACGATCCTCGCGTACAACAATTTTTACAAGGCGAGGCTGATGGCCCTGTACCATTTCGCTTTCCAGCGCAAAGCCTAGAAAAGGATTTATTCTCATGATGTCTACATTGACAGACTGGATTGAAGGGCTCGGTCGCCGTACGCTCGAATTTTGCCAAGCCTTTGGCAAAGCGAGCTTGATGCTGTTTGGCGCATTAGTTAGCCGCCCACGGCCTATTCAGAATTTTCCATTGTTAGTGAAGCAGCTCTACAGTGTTGGTGTTCAGTCGCTGGCGATTATTGTCGTTTCTGGCTTGTTCATTGGCATGGTGTTGAGCCTGCAAGGCTATGTGATTTTGGTCGATTACGGCGCGGAAGGTAGCCTTGGGCAGATGGTCGCGCTCTCTTTATTGCGTGAACTTGGCCCCGTGGTGACTGCGCTGCTGTTTGCTGGGCGTGCTGGTTCTGCACTTACCGCTGAGATCGGTCTGATGAAAGCCACCGAGCAGCTTTCCAGTTTAGAGATGATGGCGGTTGATCCGCTCAAACGTATTATCGCTCCTCGCTTTTGGGCTGGGCTAATATCAATGCCGTTGCTAGCGATGATTTTTATGGCGGTCGGCATTTGGGGAGGCCAGCTTGTTGGCGTGGATTGGAAAGGGATTGATCACGGCAGTTTTTGGTCTGCGATGCAGTCATCGGTAGAGCTAGGGCAAGATATTGGCAACAGTATGATCAAGTGCGTGATGTTTGCCATCACAGTGACTTGGATTGCACTGTTTAACGGTTACGATGCTATTCCAACCTCGGAAGGTATTAGCCGTGCCACCACAAGAACCGTAGTGCATTCGTCTTTAGCTGTATTAGGGCTAGACTTTGTACTCACCGCATTGATGTTTGGGAATTAATCATGCAGCAAACACGAAAAATAGAACTTTGGGTCGGTAGCTTTGTCCTTGCTGGAATTTGCGCAATTCTGGTGATGATTTTTCAGGTCGCTGACGTAAAAGGGTTGGGTTCCAACCATACTTACCAATTGAAAGCTGAATTTGACAATATCGGTAGTTTAAAAGTGCGCTCGCCAGTCAAAGTGGGTGGTGTAGTCGTTGGGCGAGTGGCCGAGATTAAACTCGATAGAGAGAGCTTGCTGCCAGTGGTTACTATGGCTATTAACAGTCAATATGATCAATTTCCAGAAACGTCGAGTGTGCAAATTCTAACTTCTGGATTGATTGGTGAGCAGTACATTGGGCTTGTGCCCGGGTTTGTCTTTGAAGATGAACAGATGTTAAAAGAGGGCGACTTAATTGAAGACACAAAATCCGCCCTCGTATTAGAAGATTTGATTGGCCAAGTGCTGTATAGCGTCGGTGGTGGCCCACAAGAAAAAGGTAAGGAGTAACAACAGTGTTTATAACAACCGAGTTTATAAAAACAGTGTTTAAACGGACGTTGATTTTTGTATTTACCCTTGTTGCCGCTATGTTTGTGCAAGCGGCCAATGTGGATAAAACCCAGCCCTATACCATGATGAAGCAGGTGTCTGAAACGGCATTTACTCGTTTGAAAGCCGAACAAGAAGCGATTCACCACCATCCTGAATATTTGAAAGAAATCGTGGAACAAGAGCTGATGCCTTACGTCAATGAGCAGTATGCGGCACTGAAGTTATTGGGCCCAAACTTAAAAGGGGCCAAACGTGAAGATGTCGCCACATTCATCACCGCATTTCGTGCTTATCTTGTCAGTGCATACGCGCAAGTATTGACTCAATACAGTAACCAAATTATTGAGTTCGAGCCTGAACAGGCGGTGTCGGATGATAAACGCATTACCAGCGTGAAGGTGGATATTATTGATACGCCACGACCGAACATCAAACTTGAGTTTAAATTGCGCAAAGAGAAAAGTGGTGAATGGCAAGTCTTTGATATGATTGCAGAAGGAGTGAGTTTGCTCTCCAGTAAGCAATCTGAATGGAGCGGTAAAATTCGCCAAGATGGCATCTTAGCGGTTGCCAATGAACTGCAACAATTGGCGGATCAGCCGATCCGTTTTGAAGGTAAAGCGCAATGATTCATCCGCAGTGGCATCAAACTGATATGCCGATTGCGGCTTTGTCGGGCGCATTAGACAGAGAGCATGTGCCTGATTTATGGGCGTTTATCCAAAAATGGAACCCGGTGAGTACACAGTTTGAGATTGAACTGAAAAACGTTGAACGCATAGACTCTGCCGGAATGGTGATGTTAATCCACCTAATAGAGCATGCAAAAAAACGAAACTGTCATATAATGCTCAGTTTCGTGCCAGAGCAACTGCGCACACTATTCCAATTGAGCAACATTGATCGTTTAATGGCTCAACATATAAAGAATTAAGCAGGGGAACATTGTGGATAGCGCAAAAGTACAACAGTTATTAGAACAAGCACTAAACCTTGAAGAGATCCACGTCAAAGGTGAAGGTAGCCACTATGAAGTTATCGCTGTTGATGCTTGTTTTGCAGGGATGAGTCGCGTTAAAAAACAACAACTTATTTATGCTCCACTGATGGAGTACATTCAAAGAAACGACATTCATGCCCTTTCTATTAAAGCGTTCACACCAACAGAGTGGGCTCGTGATAAAAAGTTGATGTCGCTGTAAGGTTTATTGATGGAAAAGTTTCGAGTTATTGGGTCAACACAACCTCTTCAAGGTGAAGTGACCATTTCAGGTGCCAAAAACGCTGCACTGCCTATTTTATTTGCGTCTATTTTGGCCTCTGAGCCAGTAGAAGTGGCCAATGTGCCACACCTTCGCGATATTGATACCACAATGGAACTGCTCAAACGTTTAGGCGCTAAAGTCGAACGTAATGGCTCAGTTCATGTCGATCCTAGTCAAATTGATGAATATTGCGCGCCGTATGATTTAGTCAAAACCATGCGTGCTTCTATTTGGGCTCTAGGTCCATTAGTGGCTCGTTTTGGTTATGGCCAAGTTTCGCTACCTGGAGGCTGTGCCATTGGCGCTCGTCCTGTCGATCTGCATATTCACGGTTTAGAGCAGCTTGGTGCCACCATCACCTTAGAAGATGGCTACGTGAAAGCCAGTGTCGAAGGTCGTCTACAAGGTGCACACATCGTCATGGATAAAGTGAGCGTGGGTGCCACCATTACCATTATGTGCGCCGCAACCCTTGCCGAAGGCACAACCGTACTCGACAACGCTGCGCGTGAGCCTGAAATTGTCGATACCGCACTGTTTTTGAATAAGCTGGGTGCAAAAGTATCCGGTGCAGGCACCGATACCATTACCATTGAAGGTGTTGAACGTTTGGGTGGTGGTAAACACGCTGTTGTGGCTGATCGCATTGAAACGGGCACGTTTTTAGTCGCGGCGGCTGTTTCTCGCGGAAAAATTGTTTGCCACAACACTCACTCGCATTTGTTAGAGGCCGTGTTAGCAAAACTGGAAGAAGCGGGCGCTGAGATTGAAACGGGTGAGGGCTGGATAAGCCTTGATATGACCGGAAAAGAGCTTAAGGCGGTTTCGATTCGCACTGCGCCTCATCCTGGCTTTCCAACCGATATGCAAGCACAATTTACCCTACTCAATATGATGGCAAAAGGTGGTGGCAAGATCACTGAAACCATCTTTGAAAACCGTTTTATGCACGTTCCTGAACTGATGCGTATGGGAGCAAAAGCGGAGATTGAAGGGAATACTGTGATTTGTGGTGATGTGGAATCGTTGAGTGGCGCGCAGGTGATGGCGACCGATCTACGTGCTTCAGCCAGCCTAGTGATTGCCGGTTGTATCGCAAAAGGTGAAACCATCGTCGATCGCATCTACCATATCGATCGCGGTTACGAAAGAATTGAAGATAAACTGTCGGCTCTTGGCGCTAATATTGAGCGCATTCAAGTCAGCAGTTAAACTCTCGCTCATGCAATGGAGCCGAAATCTCTGGGTTTCGGCTTTTTTATCCTTGCTCATTTTTTATCTTTGTTCCATGGAGAACTGAAATGATTGCTCTTTTGCGTCTATTGGCAGTCGCACTGTTTGCCATTGTGATGTTTGTTTTTGGATGTGGCTACTGTTTACTTAGCCCACGCAATCCCAAACATGTATTTACGTTTGGGCGTTTATTCGCCCGCATGTCAAAATTGATGGGTATTAAATTAGAACTGCGTATCCCAGAAAATGCTTATCAACGCGGCCAGCACATCTACATTGCGAATCATCAAAATAACTGGGATCTGTGTACTGTTGCTGCGGCTGTAACGCCGAAAGTCGTGACAGTAGGGAAAAAAAGTTTAGTTTGGACACCTGTGTTTGGTCAGTTGTATTGGTTAGCAGGGAATATTTTAATTGATAGATCCAATCGCAACAAAGCCAAAGGGACCATTGATCAAGTTGTCGATAGCATAAAAACCAGTGATGTGTCTGTGTGGATGTTTCCAGAAGGTACTCGCTCGCGTGGCCGTGGCATGCTGCCCTTTAAAATGGGTGCATTTCATGCGGCAATTGGCGCAGGTGTACCGATTATCCCCATCGTTTGCAGCTCAACTAATGATATTAAGCTTAACCGTTGGGACAATGGTCATGTGATTGTTGAGATGCTGCCACCGATCAGTATTGAAGGATATGGAAAAGAAAATTTACGGGAATTAGCGACATTATGCCGTGAGCAGATGATGGTCAAATTAGCACAGCTGGATGAAGAGGTCGCGATGCTTGATGGTAAGAAAGTCACATCACGCAGTCAGTAACCGCTTTACTAAATGGTGGGAAAAAGAAGTATGAAGGTGGTGCCTTGTCCCACTTCAGATTCGACCTGCATTTTCCCACCATGCTTTTCAACAATACTGTATGAAATCGATAAACCCAAACCCGTCCCTACGCCGACAGGTTTGGTGGTGAAGAAAGGATCAAACACCTTGTTGATGATGTCTTGATTCATGCCATGCCCATTATCTGCCACTGTCACCCTCACCCAGCGTTTCCCTTTTTCGACCACAGAATCTGTGCTAATCGTTAACTTTCCTTGTGCTTCGCAAGCGTGAGAGGCGTTAATAAATAGGTTCATAAACACTTGTTGTAGCTCTGCTGATATCCCATTGATTTTCGGCAAAGCCTCATCCAATCGCTGCTCGACCTCCATCGTATATTTAAATTGGTTCCAGACCATGTGTAGCGTTGATTCAATACACGAATTTAACTCACACTCGACAAATCGGCCATCACTGGAGTGAGAAACGCTTTGTAGGCTAGTGACAATGTCTTTTACGCGGAGCAATCCACCCGAAGTCTCTTGAAGCATGTCAGTTAAATCACTTTCGACAAAACCAATATCATGGCGTTGATAATAATCTTGATAATTGCGGTAGAAATCCGTGTTAGCAATTTCGGCTTTGTGCTGTGCTACCAAAGCGACAATTCCTATATAGGCGTGAGAGTAATCACGCAGCGTATTTAAATTACTCAGACAAAAACCGATTGGGTTATTGATCTCGTGAGCAACGCCAGCCGCCAACAGACCGACGGAGGCCATTTTTTCTGATTGTACAAGCTGTGCTTGCGCGCTATGAAGTTGATCTAGAGTCTCTTGCAGCTCTAAAATTTTATCGTAGAGCTCGCGGCTTTTTTCTTGCAGTAACCGCTCTGCCAGCAAACGAGCCTGACGCTCACGCTCATAAATGCGTTGGTATTGCTCTATTTCACTCATGTTTACCCTTAAAGGTGACAACAATTTCACAAAATGAAGCACCATGATGCATGCATTGGGGCTGCTCGATTTCGACTTCTTCACCAAATTGTTCTGAAGCGCCGATGATGAGTCCTTCTGCCGCAGCGCACAATTTTCTTTTCGAGGTGTAATACATGGTTAATCGATCGCCCTCGCTTTTACATTGAAATTGCGGCAAATAGGCATCGGGGTAGAGCCGCTTCACTTCTTTATGGATCACTTGATCGACCGAAATTAAAAACTCTAATAAGTTGTTTTTATTTGGATAATTTTCAGGAAGGCTGTTGTACAGGCGAGAAAATAGGTATTGCCCATAAAGCCGGACTAAATCATCGGTGGGGATGTTTTTCTGCTCGCTCAAATAAGCCACCATTGCAAGCAGTTCGTCATCGGAGTATTGCTCTCCAGCGGTGTAGATGCCTTGAGAGCTAGGTTTTAAATCCTCGAGCATTTGATCCCAAAACAGTGCGCCAAATTTTTCGATGACTAAATCAGAAAGAACGGTATAGATAATCCCTTGCATCTCACTACCTCGAACGGTTCAAAAGTACGATAAGTGTTGGTGACTAACCCTAAAGTAGCAAGTATGAGGTGTAAAAATTGATTTTTTGGATTAAACAAAAACCTCGAACGGGGTTCGAGGTTTGAAAAAGCACATTCACGTCAGAGTGGCATGCTGGTGGTGCTTACACTGTGCTGATTATGAGCAATGCTTACTTACGTACCGCAATCGCTTCAATTTCAATACCCACATCTTTAGGTAAGCGAGCGACTTCTACGCATGAACGCGCAGGGTAGTTTGCCACGTTATGCTCATCAAAAAATTTACCGTAGACTTCATTCACCGTGCCAAAATCATTCAGATCTTTAACAAATACAGTCATTTTTACGATGTCAGAAACCGTTAAGCCAGAAGACTCCACCACGGCTTTTACGTTGTCGAGAGATTGACGAGCCTGCACTGCGATATTTGCTGACACTTCGCCGGTGACTGGGTTGACTGGAATTTGCCCTGAAGTTAGCACCATATTGCCAAGATCGACACCTTGTACATAAGGGCCAATTGCGGCAGGAGCGGATTCGGTATGAAGTACTTTAGTCATGATTGTGTTCCATCTGTTTTTATGTGAAGGGTAGGCGTCAGTTTGCCTTTAAAGAAACGGCAGGTAAAGTGCAAAATGCCCCACTAAAGTGAGGCATCGATAGACTTAAATGGGGTTATATTATGACTCGCGTTCGGTCACAATCTCACGTGAGTAAACTTTCTCACAATACTTACATTTCAAACGAATATCGTTTTTCTTTTCGAAAACCTTAAAGCTGCTTTCGACCGGTTCATTGTGGGAAATACAGTTGCTGTTTGGGCAGGCAAAAACATCATTGATCTGCTCAGGCAGTGTCAACGCTAGCTTTTTCACCACTTGGTAGTTTTCGATTTGGTTGACAGTCGCATGCGGTGCATAAAGTGCTAATTTATTGGCTTGGGCTTCATTAATGAACACATTTTCAATCTTTAGCAGATCTTTTGCGCCCAGCTCGGAAGAGGGTAAATTTAAGCCAATCGTGACACGTTGATGAGAATTGTGCATATCGAATAACTTTAATACTTTAATACCGATTTGCGCAGGAATGTGGTCGATAACCGTGCCGTTTTTAATTGCTTCAACCTGCAATTGAGTCTCTTTAGTCATGGTTGGGGCTCCTTTATTACAGGGTTTCGTTTAACACAAGCGCCAGCAAAGCTTCACGGGCGTAGACCCCGTTTTCTGCTTGTTGGAAGAAGTAAGCGTGCTTCGTTTTGTCCACATCAACGGTGATTTCATCCACGCGCGGAAGCGGATGTAGCACTTTTAAGTTATCGCGCGCACCTTCAAGCATGGCGGCTGTCAAAATGTACGCCGATTTAATGTGCGCGTACTCTGATTCATCAAAGCGCTCTTTTTGGACGCGCGTCATATACAGAATATCTAACTGTGGAATAACGCTTTCCATATCGGTGTGCAGGCTGTACTCAATGCTTGCATCATCTAACTCTTCGCAAATATAGTCAGGCATAGCAAGCGCATCCGGCGCAACAAAGAAGAAGCGAATGTGGTTAAATTTAGCCAAAGCTTGAGTTAAAGAATGGACGGTACGGCCATATTTCAAGTCGCCAACAAAGGCAATATTAATGTTATCTAAACGGCCTTGTGTTTCGGCAATGGTGAACAAATCAAGCAGTGTTTGGGTTGGGTGCTGGTTAGCGCCGTCGCCAGCGTTAATCACAGGAACGCCGTTTGAAAATTCAGAGGCTAAACGCGCTGCGCCTTCTTGGGGGTGGCGCATCACAAACGCATCCACATAAGAGGAGATCACTTGTACTGAATCGGCCAGTGTTTCGCCTTTTTTCGCCAGTGACGTGTTGCCACCATTATCAAAGCCAATCACGCTGCCGCCGATGCGTTGAATAGCGGTTTCAAAAGACAAACGAGTACGAGTCGACGGCTCAAAAAAGCAGCTTGCTACCACTTTGTGCTTAATCAGCTCTGGTTTTGGTTCCGCTTTGAGTTGGCCTGCGGTTTTCACAATCAATTCCAGCTCGTCACGAGAGAGCTCCGGAATCGAAATAATGTGCTTTTGATAAAGCGAATTCACCATGGTCGTCTTCCCTATAATTTTCTAGTAGCCATAAAAAAGCCCCCCAATAGGGAGGCTTTAAAAATCAAGAGAGGGGAAAAATAACGCGCCCAGTAAGTCAGCACGCTGACCTACATTGAATCGAATTGCGTTGTAGATGTGAATAACAACGTCCGTTTTCATGGCTACCCCTCAGACAAATTGCTGGGAATTATACGCTTTCGTTGTGTGAGCGCAAGCGATTACCTCACAATCCTCTTCATCATTGGCACTGTCGCTGCGTTAGCTGCTTTCACTCACCCGAATCACTTACTCATGTAAGTTCATCGGGCTTCGTTCTCTTGCTGCCTTGCGACAGCACCAATGATTTTGAGGATTAAAAGTCGCTTTGGCACTGTCGCTGCGTTAGCTGCTTTCACTCACCCAAATCACTTACTCATGTAAGTTCATCGGGCTTCGATCCATTGTTGCCTTGTTTTTTTAAGCGCCGAGAGTCGCGACCATCACAGCTTTGATGGTGTGCATGCGGTTTTCAGCTTCATCAAACACAATCGAATATTCAGACTCAAACACCTCTTCGGTGACTTCCAAACCTTTCATACCATATTTTTCCGCCACCTCTTTGCCTACGGTGGTTTCGTCGTTATGAAACGCAGGCAAGCAGTGCATAAATTTTACCTGTGGATTACCAGTTTGCTTAATCACATTCATATTGATTTGGTAAGGCGTCATTAAGGCCACGCGTTCATCCCATGCATCGGCTGATTCGCCCATAGAAACCCAAACGTCGGTATAGAGAAAATCGCATCCTTGCACGCCTTCTTGTACATTTTCAGTGAGCGTGATTTTGGCTCCCGTCTGCTCGGCAATTTTTTGGCAAGTGGTGACGAGTGATGCTTCTGGCCAAAACTGTTTGGGTGCGACGAGGCGAATATCCATGCCCATTTTTGCTGCGCCCACCATTAGTGAATTGCCCATGTTATTGCGTGCATCGCCTAGATAAGCCAGTGACACTTGGTGCAACTGCTTACCACGGCCATGCTCAATCATGGTTAAAAAGTCAGCTAAAATCTGTGTTGGGTGGAACTCGTTGGTGAGCCCGTTCCATACAGGAACGCCAGCATGTGCGCCAAGCTCTTCGACAATTTCTTGTCCAAAACCGCGATATTGGATGCCATCGTACATTCTTCCGAGTACGCGCGCGGTGTCTTTCATCGACTCTTTATGACCAATTTGCGACCCTGATGGCCCGATGTAAGAGACTTGAGCGCCTTGATCAAACGCGGCCACTTCAAATGCACATCGCGTCCGTGTTGAGGCTTTCTCAAAAATCAGCGCAATATTTTTACCCGCTAATCTTTTCTGTTCTGATCCGGCGTATTTCGCTTTTTTGAGATCAGCAGAGAGATCGAGCAGAAATTGGATCTCTTTCGGCGTGAAATCGAGCAGTTTGAGAAAGTTGCGGTTGCGTAAATTGAAAGCCATATCCCAGTCTTAAACGGTGAATGATGAATGGCCTTAGTAAAACATATAAATGCTAAATTTGTGAATAATTATTTTAAAATAAAGGCGAGATATTAATAATATCTCGCCTAATGTGACTATAAATTCTCTTCAGCGAATTCGGCCAAGCGGCTGCGAACGACGCCGTTTAAGTGAATGTTGGCGCTGCCTTCGAAGTTTTTAAAGCGCTCAACCATGTAGGTCAAACCTGAGGTCACCGGGGTTAAGTAGTGGGAATCAATCTGCGCTAAGTTACCAGAACAGACAATTTTAGTGCCCTCACCACAGCGCGTGATGATAGTTTTGATTTGAGAAGCGGTTAAATTTTGACACTCATCGAGTAGCACAAAGGCATTTTGGATTGAGCGCCCACGCATAAAGTTGATCGATTTAAACTGGATATTGGCTTTATCGCAGATGTATTTGAGTGAACCTTCGGTGCAGTGATCGTTTTTGTGCAAGGCTTCCAATGTATCCGTAACCGCCGCCAGCCACGGCATCATTTTCTCTTCCTCTGTTCCGGGTAAGAAGCCGATCGATTCTCCGATATCTGGCGTGTTACGGGTGACGATAATCTTATCGAACATCTTCTTCTCAATGGTTTGTTCAAGAGCGGCGGCCATCGCGAGCAGCGTTTTCCCGCTACCAGCGGCTCCGGTTAAAATCACCAAATCAATGCTTGGATCAAGCAAGGCATCAAGTGCCATCGCTTGGTAGATATTTTTCGGGGTGATGTCCCACGCTTTGCGGTGCATCATTCTCTCGCGGCCAATATCAAGCAGCGTAATTTTTTCTGCGTTGATTTCATGCACGCGCGCCGCAAAATCGCTCTCTTCATCAATGACATATTGATTAATAAAGGTCGGATCAAACGGCGCTTTATCTAACGTATGGAAGGCTTTTCCGCCGACGGTTCTACTCTCAACTTCATCGACGTTGTTCCAAAAATTTCCTTCACGAACTTGGAAGCCTTTGGTCAGGTACTGCACATCATCAATCAATTGGTCAGTGCGGTAATCCTCAACATAGCGCACGCCTGCACCTTTAGCGCGCAATCGCATGTTGATGTCTTTGGTGATGAGAACCACAGAACGTGGCGCTCGTTTCGCTTGCAGGTAAAGTACAGCGTTGAGGATACGGTTGTCGCCAGCTTTGTCAGCAAAGGCTTTGACGGTTTCTTGCAACTCAAAGTCGGCAAGGATCGAGATAGTTCCCGTCTTGCTGGCCTCTTTAGAAAATGGAATACCTTCGGTAATTTCGTCTGGGGTGGCATCGTGGAATAAGTGCTCTAAAGCACGAATCGCGACCCGCGCATCTCGTGCAACATCGCGTTTGCTGTCTTTGATCCGGTCAAGTTCTTCAAGAACGGTCATCGGAATGACCACGTCATGCTCTTGGAAGGAGTAAATGGCTAAAGGTTCATGAAGCAGGATGTTGGTATCAAGTACAAACAGTTTCCGATCGGTATCGCCCATAAGCGTCTCCTTGCTGCTGTGCAGCGTGCTTAACAAAAGGTGCTAGCAAGTAGAGGTTATCGATCAATGGATGCCGGTAGTGACTCGATTGCTCGATGACTTACTGCAAGCCTGTGTTGATACTCATTGTCTGTTTGGTTTGCATGCTTCGTACCAGAGTCATCCTTTTGACTGGCAAAGCAAGCATCGTTACAACAAGTATAGCAACCTTGTTTACTACAAATGCCACCGATTTCTTACAGTTTGATGTCAACCAAAAGTTGAAGAAAAAAATCTTGGTTATCCTTCGCTTTACACGTGACCTGTATCACGCCATCAAGTAAGATTAGCGACCTTTTTCTGCACCACACTCCAACAACAATCATAATTAGGAGTTGCCTTCACGTGGTAGCAGATCGATACAATCCATTCCAAATAAATAAGGTAGTCGATTCATGAGTTTTGCTTTGGGGCAACGCTGGATAAGCGATACAGAAAGTGATCTTGGTTTAGGTACTGTAGTAGCGCTTGATGCGCGTACTGTGACCTTGATGTTTGCTGCATCAGAAGAAAACCGCGTTTATGCACGCAGTGACGCCCCGGTAACACGAGTGACGTTCAATAGCGGCGATGTGGTTGAAAGCCAAGAAGGCTGGTCGCTACGCGTTGAGCAAGTTGTTGAAGAACAAGGACTACTCACTTATCTCGGTACGCGTGAAGACAACGATGAAAGCGGCGTGGCGCTACGTGAAATTTTCTTAAGCCACCAAATCCGTTTCAACAAACCGCAAGATAAATTGTTCGCAGGTCAAATTGATCGCATGGATAATTTTGTGTTGCGTTATCGCGCCCTCACTAATCAATATCAACAACACAAAAGCCCAATGCGTGGTTTATGTGGCATGCGCGCGGGCCTGATTCCTCATCAGCTTTATATCGCACATGAGGTTGGCCGTCGACATGCGCCCCGCGTGTTATTAGCCGATGAAGTGGGGTTAGGTAAAACCATTGAAGCGGGGATGATCATTCATCAACAAGTGCTTTCTGGCCGTGCGGAACGTATTTTGATTGTGGTGCCGGAAACCTTGCAGCACCAATGGTTGGTGGAGATGATGCGTCGCTTTAATCTTCATTTCTCCATTTTTGATGAGGAGCGCTGTGTTGAAGCGTTCGCTGAAGCACACAACCCTTTTGATACTCAGCAATATGTGCTTTGTTCGCTCGATTTTCTGCGTAAAAGTCGTCAACGTTTTGAACAAGCACTTGAGGCGGAGTGGGATCTATTGGTGGTGGATGAAGCGCACCATCTAGAATGGAGCCAAGATAAACCAAGCCGCGAATACCAAGTGGTCGAAGGGCTAGCGCAAAACACCCCAGCGGTATTGCTGCTAACGGCAACGCCGGAGCAATTGGGCCGTGAAAGTCACTTTGCGCGTTTGCGTTTGCTCGATCCCGATCGTTTTTACGATTACGAGGCGTTCGTTGAAGAAGAAGAGCAATATGCGCCTGTAGCCGATTCAGTCAGTGCCCTGTTTTCGGGTGAGAAGTTGCAAAACGAAGCCAAAAACCAAATCACTGAGCTACTTTCAGAGCAAGACGTTGAGCCGCTGTTTCGCATTATTGAAAGCGATGCCGATGAAGAGAGCAAAGCCTCTGCTCGCCAAGAGCTGATTGATAATCTGATGGATCGCCATGGTACAGGCCGCGTGCTGTTTAGAAACACCCGCGCTGCGATTAAAGGATTCCCTGTGCGTAATGTGCACTTGATGCCGATGGAAATCCCCGCGCAATACACGACCTCGATGCGAGTGGCTGGCATGATCGGCGGTAAGCTCAGTGCTCAGGCTCGCGCGATGAAAATGCTCTACCCCGAAGAGATTTTCCAAGAGTTTGAAGGCGACGATGCAAGCTGGTGGCAGTTTGACTCTCGCGTGAATTGGCTACTTGAAAAAGTGAAAGAGAAACGTAGCGAAAAGATTTTAGTGATCGCTTCTCGCGCTAGCACTGCGTTACAACTGGAGCAAGCACTGCGTGAGCGTGAAGGCATTCGCGCCACCGTTTTTCATGAAGGTATGTCGATTTTAGAACGTGATAAAGCCGCCGCTTATTTCGCACAAGAAGAGGGTGGCGCGCAAGTATTGATCTGTAGTGAAATCGGCTCTGAAGGGCGTAACTTCCAATTTGCTAACCAGTTGGTGATGTTTGATCTGCCGTTTAACCCAGATCTTCTAGAGCAACGCATTGGCCGTTTGGATCGTATTGGTCAACACCGTGATATCGATATCCATGTGCCGTACCTTAAAGGCACATCGCAAGCGATTTTGGCGCGTTGGTTTGATGAAGGCTTGAATGCATTTGCTGAAACCTGCCCAACAGGCCGCGCTGTGTATGATAAATATGCCGATGATCTGATTGACATGCTGGCTTCGGGAAATATCGATACGTTGGATGAGATCATTGAACAGTCGGCAACGCTCAACAAAACGTTGAAGGCTCAGCTTGAACAAGGGCGTGACCGACTGCTTGAAATGCATTCAAACGGTGGCGAAAAAGCATTGAAAATCGTCGAAAGTATAGCATCAACGGATGGCGATACTAACTTGGTTACTTTCGCTTTGAGCTTATTTGATGCGATCGGTTTAAACCAAGATGATCGGGGTGAAAACGCGCTGGTGGTCACACCATCAGAGCACATGATGGTGCCAAGCTACCCCGGTTTGCCGTATGAAGGAGCGACCATCACTTTTGATCGTGATACGGCATTATCGCGTGAAGATATGAATTTCATCAGTTGGGAACACCCGATGATTCAAGGCGGGATCGACCTACTGATGAGCGAAGGCGTGGGAACATCGGCGGTTTCTCTGCTGAAAAATAAAGCTCTGCCTGTTGGGACTTTGCTACTTGAGTTGATCTATGTGGTGGATGCACAAGCGCCAAAACGCAGTGGTATCAGCCGCTTCCTTCCTCAAACACCGATCCGTTTGATGATGGATGCGCGTGGTAATGATCTCTCCGCGCAAGTTGAGTTTGAAAGCTTCAACCGCCAATTAAGCCCAGTGAATCGTCATTTGGCCAGCAAGCTCGTTACGTCGGTACAAAATGATGTGCATAGCTTAATTGCTGCCAGTGAAAGCCAAGTTGTGAGCCGTGTTGAAGCGATTCGTGAACAAGCGCAGAAAGAGATGCAGTCGAGCTTAAACGGTGAACTGGAGCGCTTATTGGCGCTTAAAGCAGTCAACCCGAACATTCGTGATGAAGAGATCAGCGCGATTGAAGAGCAGATCAACGAGTTAAGCGGTTACATCGGTAAAGCGCAATTCCAACTGGATTCGTTGCGTTTAATCGTTGTGACGCATAACTGATCCCTTTACTTGGCCTTTGTGGCGTTACATTAAAAATAACAAAGGCCTTTTTCGATAAGGCCTTTGTTTTGTCTGCTGTTACATAATCCACTTCCACCAAATAAATAGCGCTAAAAAGCCAAACAGATAAACAAGCCCTACGATAGACAGTGCTTTGAGTTTTTTTCCTACTGCGAGTTCAGCCGGTAAAGGTGTTTTAGTCACCAGAATATAGTTGAGCAGCGCAAAAATTGGCGTGGTCATAAATGCCATGATCATCGCAAAATTCAGCATTGGCATCAGTGCTGAAGCCCAAAAGGCAATGATGGCCAGCGCTAAAGCCGATACCACGATGACCCAAGCTTGGTAGCAACGTGGGCTTTGGCTCTCTTTGTTTTGCAAAAGACGTTGTGATTCTGCAATCACTCGTGAATAGCCATCAATGACGGTTATGGTGCTGCCAAAAATACAGAAAAAGGCGATCACTGCAATTAAATAACGTGACCACTCACCTATGGTTGAAGCGTACAATCCGACCAATTGATGCGAAAAGCCGACGCCAGATTTCGAGAGCTCAACGCCTGTTCCGTGTAGTACTAAGGCACCAAGCGCTAAAAATACAATCGCCAAGATTGCAGTACCGATATAGCCCACATTGAAATCAAATAGTGCGGATTGCGGCGTCACTTGCTGCTCTTGGCATTGACGCTTGAGCCACACCGAAGTGATGCTCGAAATCTCAATGGGTGCGGGCATCCAGCCCATTGTCACCACCAAAAAACCGATCGCGGCGAGTGTCCAAGGTGAAGGCGAAATGGTTTCTACCACTATCTGCGCTGGGGTTGCGACGGCAATCACCACGGCGAGTAAGGTGGCGATTGTCAGTACTGCCATAATCATTTTAGAAAGTGAGTCGAGCGCGCGAAAGTGGCCTGCAAAAAGGATCAGCAAACAAGTGGTCAGCACAATCACGGAAAGAACAATATTGCCCAGCTCAAAAGGGACAAAATAGGCCAGTAAGCTGGCGCTAAACAGCAGTAACGCGGCGGTGTTTATAATGGCCGATACCACGCTTAAGATGGCAAAAACCCATAAGTAAGCACGCCCGAGATGAGCATAGCCTTGTACTAAACTTTTGCCTGTCCCCATGGTGTATTGAATGCCAGCCTTAAAAAAGGGGTATTTTAATAAGTTGACCAGCAAAATGAGGCCTGCGAGTTGCCAGCCATAAATTGCACCTGCTTGAGTTGATGCGACGAGATGAGAGCCGCCGACGGCTGCTGCTGCCATCATAATGCCCGGCCCGAGTGAACGAAGCAGTTGTGGCAGGGTTAAACGTTTGGCCGATTGATAAGGGACGCTGTGTTCCATTCTTGTTCCTTAGACTTGATGTTGTGTTATTTATAATTTTTGCTTTTGAAGCTGACTTTAATGTCAAGCTCATCAATCAATATCACACCCAGTTAATCTG
>NZ_NDIO01000009.1:0-11330 GCF_002241085.1 Vibrio sp. V03_P4A6T147 | reverse complement strand
TCATCCCTAAACCACCTTGTATGGCTGTTTTTATATAGATGCCAACAGCCAATTATTTATATATACCCTTCCTACTTGAAGCTGCAGCGGTGTTGGCTACGTTCGTTCACCCCAATCATATAGTTTGCCTATGCTCATGGGGACTCACTCACTTGCCGCCTACCTGCAACTCCAAGTTGTTTGGGTATAAACAGTAACCTCAGCGAATAAATGGATTGAGCGGCTAAGGCTTCTAATTCCGCTTGTAGCTCTTGATAAGTTTGCGCAGAGTCAGCACTTTTCTCAATGACTAAACACAGATCAAACAAGGCATGCAAACCTAAGCTGCCAGCTGAACCTTTCAATTTGTGTGCTAACGACTTAACGACCTGAGCCTGTTCCCTCGATTGGCGAAACTCGTGTAGGTATTCATGCGTGCAATCGGCGAACAGCTCAATGATTTCATTCATCTTGTCACGCCCTAGCACTTCAATATCCGCGAGTAGGATCCGCTCGTCCATAATCGGACGAGCGGATTTTTGGCTATCAGAGATTACGTGCGTAGGCACAATCAACTCAACGGGTAAGGTATTGTGTTCAATACGTTGCTGGACAAGTTGTGCAAGATCTTCTTTGACTAAAGGTTTGGGCAAATAGCCATCAAAACCAGCCGCTAAATAGCTTTCCACCTCTTCATTAAACACATGAGCCGAAATAGCAATCATCGGTGTGGGGCGTAGATGAGAATACTGTTCACGTTCGATAAGTTTGAGCTGCGCCAACAGCTCAACACCATTAACGTCAGGTAGATTAATATCGAGCAGTGCGATATCAAACCTGTGTTCACTAAACAGAACCCGAGCTTCAACGCCTGTTTTCGCGGTGAGCACATTATGACCGAGACTGATCAAGAACCCTTCAGCAACCATGCAGTTGACAGGGTTATCCTCCACCAGCAAGATGTTGGCCTCTCGCGTCGCGGCTATCGGCCTTTTAACCACTTCATTCACTGCCTCTCCTCGCTGTAAAGGAACAGTAAACTCAAAACGGCTTCCTTTGCCTAAATCTGATTCAAGCTTAAGCTCGCCGCCCATGGCTTCAACAAGCCGTTTGCTGATAGCCAAACCAAGCCCAGTACCGCCTTTGTAACTTTGCTCACTGGAAGCTTGAGTAAACGCATCAAACAGCCTGATTTGATCCTGTTCACTGACTCCAACACCGGAATCCGAGACTTCAAATGTCACTTGATTAGGCATTTCAGCATCAAGACTGACATAAATATCCACATAACCTTGATCGGTAAATTTGATGGCATTACCCACAAGGTTCGTCAGCACTTGACCCAAGCGAGTCATATCACCCACCCAAAAAGAAGCAACATCCAGTTCAATCTGCTTGGTAAATTCAAGCGACTTTTCTTCAGCACGTCCTTTCATCAGTTGGTAAACATCGTCCACCATTTGATGCAAATTAAAGTTGGCATTGCGAATTTCTAAGTGTCCGGCCTCAATTTTTGAATAATCCAGCACATCATTCAAAATGGACAACAAGGTGTGGCCGCTGCGGTTAATCACGTCCACATACTGACGCTGTTGAACGGTTAATGGCATCTCTTGTAATAAACGAGCCGTGCCTAATACGCCATTCATTGGTGTGCGGATTTCATGGCTCATAGTGGCCAAAAATGCCGATTTAGCGCGGTTGGCTTGCTCGGCTAAGTTGCGAGCTTTGGCATGATTCAACACTTCCATATTGAGTTTCTCATTGGTGTGTTGCAATTGTTCTGTTCGCTCGGTAACCACTTCCTCTAAGTGCTCTTTATGTTCTTGTAACGCCTCTCTCGCCTGCGCTTCACTTTCCGCCACCACTTTAAGAGACTGCGCGGTATTGCGAGCCGTGATGATCGCCAGCCCCATTTGCGCCAGTTCATCCTCTCCTTGGACTGCCACTTCCACCTGCAGTTGCCCTTTTGCGATGGATAACAGTGCCGATGAATATTCAGCTAAACGTTTTACCACCGACAGATAGACGACCTTCCACATAATGAAAGCTGCAATGAGAAGGCCAACCAAGGTTAATAAGGTCAATGTATATTGTGCCATGTTCAAGGTTGTAGAGAGCTGCGCAACAGCGTGAGTCGTTGTACGATTGGAGTCATCTACTAAGCGGCTGACGGTAGTATTGAGATCTGAAAACTGTACTAAGGTGTTTTGTGTGAGCGATTTCGCGACCTGTTCGTTATCATAGCGTTGCTGCAAAACACTAAAAACCACTTTGCGCTTTTCTAACTCATTAAGCAGCTCTGTCATTTGCTTCGAACGCGTCGGGTCTTCTACCGCGCGTACTCTGCGCTGCATGATGGTGAGGTTATGCAAAAACTCTGTTTGGATTTGTTGGATTCGCTCAACATCGGTAACCGTGCGTGTCTCTTCGATGTGGCTGAGCATTTTGAACGCCAGCAAATGAAGCTCATGCAAGCGCTCTGAAAGATCGAGGTCTACTTCCACTAAAGCGTCTAACGCTTTGTACGCTTGTGACGTTTTATCGGCTTGTAGCAAGTCATAAATATGCGTCACATTCGCCACTGCGATGGTACTGGTATTGAGCACTTGAGTGCGCGTCAGCTCTTCCAATTGCAGCGCCAGTTGTCGCATCTCTTCCACTCGAACACTTAAATCATGTGCCAGATACAACTTACGCTCAACCGTAATACCAAGCTGAGCCAGTGTATCGATAACGCTTTGAACATCATTTTCTAGGCGCGTCAGCAGTTCTGAATCAAAGGAATCGGCACCCAACTGCTTGATGTGATTAAGCAAAGATTGAAGCTGATCGAAAAGCGCTTTGCCATACTGCTGGCGCTCTTGCTCTGTTTTTGAGTTGGTTAACATTTGCACAGACGTAATGATTCGTGTGCTTAACTCCGACACTTGACGCGCTTCCAGCATCGAAGGAATGGCAGAATTCACCACATTACGTTCGGTTTTAGCCACCAGCGAAAAACCAAACACACCGATCAACGCCGATAACAAAACGAGCATGGCCATTGCCGAAAAGGACAACATTAATTTTCGGCCAATACTGGCTTTGGCTAACAACATGGCACCCAACCTCAAACATTACTTCTTAAGCAACACGGAATGGGCTATATTTTGCAGTGTTTACTCACGTTATGCCAACGAATAGCGAATGCAATTGATCTTAAACCTTATTTCCCCAACACTTTTACTGCTGATTTTAAGCTTGGTTAGCAGCACAACATTCGCCGAACCCCATAAGAAAGTCTGCGCTTTATACCCTCACCTCAAAGATTCCTATTGGTTATCAGTCAACTATGGAATGGTTGACGAGGCGAGAAAACAGAAGTTGAATTTACGCGTGTTAGAATCGGGTGGTTATCCTAATCATGAACGACAAAAAGAACAGCTTTCATTGTGCGTTCGTTGGGGCGCTGATGCGATTATTCTCGGTACTGTGGCACCGGATCTTTACACGACAGACTTAAGCACATACGTCGCTTCTACGCCTGTGTTTGCAACGGTTAATCAGCTCATTCTCAATCAGCAGCAGGCTGCACGGCTACAAGGTCAAGTGGGTGTCGATTGGTATTGGATGGGATACTACGCGGGAAAATATCTTGCTGATAAGCACCCACAAGGCAGTGGGAAAACCAATATAGCCTTGCTACTTGGCCCGAAAACCAGTGGTGGTACTCAACCCGTTAGCCAAGGTTTTTATCGCGCAATACAAGACAGCGATATCAACGTAGTGGAAAGCCTATGGGCAGATAATGATAAAGAACTGCAGCGTAATTTAGTACAACAAGCGCTGGAGCGAGCTGACCTTCGCTATATTGTGGGCAGCGCCGTCGCGATTGAAGCGGCGATCAGCGAATTGAGAACCTCAGGGATGACAAACCACATCGGTTTGGTGGCAACCTATTTAAGTCATGGCGTCTACCGCGGGCTGCTGCGTGGCCGAGTCGAATTTGCGCCAACGGATAAAATGGTCGAGCAAGGCAGGCTTTCCATTCAACAAGCTGCGGCTTTTTTCAATCAGCAACCTTATGAAAAAAAAGCCGCACCGATTATCGAATCCTTAACGCCTATGTCACTCAATCCGCAGATAATTGCAGATTCGTTATCTCCATCTGAATATAGGCCGACTTTTAGCGTAAAAGAGATTGAATAAAAGTGGCGATTTCGCTATTTAACATACTGATTTGAATCATAGGGACTCTTCAATGCAAACAACGACTCGGACTATGCCTGCGCATAAGCATGTCGCTCTCGTCGCTCACGACAACTGCAAACCAGAACTACTTCGCTGGGTAAAAGAAAATAAAGAAAAACTACAGCGCCATTTTTTATACGCGACAGGAACCACTGGCAACATGCTCAGCAAAGAGACTGGCCTTGCTATAAAAAGCATGATCAGCGGTCCGATGGGTGGCGACCAACAAATTGGCGCGTTGATTTCTGAAGGCAAAATTGATGTATTGATCTTCTTCTGGGACCCACTCAATGCCGTACCGCATGATCCCGATGTAAAAGCTCTGCTACGAATTGCCAGCGTTTGGAACATTCCAGTTGCCACAAACCGCGCCAGTGCTAAATTTTTGTTCTCTTCACAGTTGATAGAGCAAGAGGTCGATATCGAGATCCCTGATTACCAAGCTTATCTAGCTGAACGCATGTAACTTATAACCTTTACATACGCACAGAGACACAGCCAAAATCCAAATCACCACATAAGACAACTTGATCGCCTGCGTGAACGCATCCCCTTTCAAAGGATGCGTTATTTCTGCTTCACCACTGGGTAATCCCCTGATAGCAATTCGCGAACAAAAACCGAGCCACTGCCCGAGTGCGTGATCCACACTTTCTCTTTAGCGCGGGTCATTGCAACGTAGAATAAACGGCGCTCTTCGGCATAGGGGAAATCATCATTCGATTGGCTCAATGCACTATCGATATGCAGCGCTTTCACTCGAGCCGGAAACTGCCCCTCATCAACACCGAGCACAATCACAAAATCGGCTTCTTTACCTTTACTGGCATGACAAGTCATAAATTCTATATTGAGTGAGCGGTAATGCTTTTTCCAGTCGTTAAGCCGCCCTGGTTTATGATAATGGTTTCGTCCAAGCAATAGCACAGATTGCGTACTATTCGCTTGGCGATTGAGTTGATCCAAGATCTTTTCAATGTTGTTGCTTGGTGCAATAAAAACTGATTTTTGTTTTTGCTGCTTGAAGCTGTTAAGTGTTTTTGGTAATTGATTCGGATTGGCTTGAATAAACTGGTTAGCCACCGCACCCAACTGATCATTAAAACGATAAGTCGTATCCAGATAATAAACCGTCGAGTGTGGGAAGCGCTCACTAAACCCAGTCGTAAGATCAACGTCAGAACCAGCAAATTGATAGATTGACTGCCAATCATCACCCACTGCAAACAAGTTACACGCTCCTGGCTGCTGCTCACACAAAGATTGGATCAACGCCAATCGCTGTGGTGAAATATCTTGGTATTCATCGATCATGATGAATTTCCAATTCGATTTAAATTTGCCCTTTTCAACGTATTCCGTTGCGCGGCTGATCATCATATTAAAATCGATTTGATTTTGCTCTTTGAGCATTTGTGACCAAGCTTGGTAACATGGCCAGCACAAAGAGAGCTCACTGTTCAGCCGTGAATAGTCTGGATGGTCAATCAAACGTTGTTGCAGCTCCTTTTTCCCAAGACCAAGCATAGCCAGTTGCTCAAGCTGCTTTTCCAACCATGCAATCAGCTTTGGGTTTTCAACATGGCTGCCCAGTTCATCATCACCAGCTAAATAAGCAATTGGCCATTTAGATAAATGCTTCTGCCAACGCTTAAAATTGGTCGGCGTCATCCAATGTTTCTTCAACCAATCAATACACCATGCCAACTTTAAGTTACTGTCTAAAGCTACAGGCGAAATGATCGCTTCTCGCCCTTCGACCTCGTTTAAAATTTTCAGCCCTAACTGATGGAAGGTATTAACGCGAACGTGCTCCGCCGCCATGCCGATTTTGCTATCTAATCGCTGTTCCATCTCTTTCGACGCATCGCGACCAAAAGCCACCAGTAGAATTTCGTGGGCCTGTGCAAGGTGACTTTGGAGTAGATACGCAACACGCGCCGTCAAAACGCTGGTTTTGCCCGAACCTGCACCCGCTAGGATGAGGTTGTGATCATCATTGAGTAGCACTGCGTGTTGCTGCGACATATTAAGTGGAGAACTTTCGACTTGAGAGAATAAGACTTCCCAGTTTTGACGTTCCAATTCAAGCCAGTGTTGATTTCGTTGGGCAAGGGACGCCGAGCGATCCGTAAGCCAAGGCGAGAGCTGAGCAATAGCATCAGGTAGCCGTTGACGTGCTTCGGCTAATTTCATGTCCATCGTCGAAAAATCAGCTTCCACTTGCAAAGCCCAAACATCTAATAAGGAGTGTGGCAAAAAAGAGGGTAAACGCTTCAAGCGATTGAGCTCTTGCTCCCAGCGAGGCAGATACTGACTCAACTGCACACATTGACGATTGTGCCATTGTTGATAAGCCGCTACCGCCGTATGGGCAAACTGTCGGCATTCGGGCCAAGGCAAACCTTGCACCAACCATGATTGCTGAACGCCTTCATCTTCATGCGCAAAAAACTGCAATGCTCCCCAAAACAAACCACGCTTAACACGGACTTTACCGTTCCAAACCGTGAACGGGATCCGCTCTTCGCTGACAGCCGAGGAGATAATCAAACGCTGTTGGTCAAGTTCAACTTGGTTATATTCGTCTTGAATGAGAAATTGTGCAGGCTTATTTGCGCTCAGCTGCATGGTTTTATGCTCTTTTATAAGAATGTGAATATGATATACCAATCACAGTGGGCATTGAAAAATTAATGTCAAGATTACTGTTGTTGATTTTGTAATCAAGTAGACGTTTTTCTTTATCTTGATCAGAGTGTTAATCAACGCTTCTGCTACACTATGGTTTTCTTTTTGGATGTTGAAGTATCGTGCCGCTCTCTAGCAAAATTCGCCTTTATTGGGCGAATAAAACTGTCAATTACAGCATTCTCATTTTGATCACTCTATTAGGCGTGGTCATTCCTGCGTGGCACTACAACCTCAATACTTGGATTACGCCACTGATCCTTGGCGTGATTGCCGCAGCACTGGCTGAAAGTGATGACAGTTTCAGTGGACGGTTAAAATCCCTCACTCTGACATTTATCTGCTTTGCTATCGCTGCATTTTCCATCGAACTACTTTTCCATACCCCGCCACTGTTTGCGATTGGGTTATTTATCTCCTCGTTTGGTTTTATCATTCTTGGCGCAATTGGCCCACGTTATGCCAGCATCGCCTTTGGCTCCTTACTTATCGCCATCTACACCATGTTGGGTGCACACCAAAGCGTGAATTTGTGGTTTCAACCCGTTTTGCTTCTGACGGGTGCCGCTTGGTATTACTTCATGTCGATGATTTGGCATATGTTTTGGCCAATGCAACCAGTACAGCAAAGCTTAGCGAATGTTTTTTTGCAATTGGCCAATTATCTTGAGTCCAAAAGCCATCTCTTCCATCCCGTATCGAACTTAGTCCCTCAGCCATATCGAATTGCTGAAGCCAATTTAAACGCAGCAACGGTTACCGCACTTAATCAATGTAAAGCTACTTTGTTGAGTCGTTCCAAAAGAGGTCATATTGATGGTGCCAGCGACCGATTTCTCAACATCTATTTTATGGCACAAGATATCCATGAACGTGTCAATTCAAGTCATTATCGCTATCAAGAGCTTGCCGAACACTTTAGCCGCTCAGATGTGCTGTTTCGCTTTAAACATTTATTAGAAACACAGGCTAAAGCCTGCCGTGAAATAGCCCAATCGATTCAGTTAGGGCGAAGCTATCAGCACCATTCAGAGTCAATTATGGCTTTGGATGAATTGCAAAGCTCATTAAACTACCTACAAGAACAACAACGCCCTGACTGGCGGGTGTCACTAGCGCAATTAGGTTATCTTTTCAATAACTTAGCAACAGTAGAAAAGCAGCTCAATAACGTTAACAACTCTGATGCTAACAAGCTCGAAGAGGGCATGTTGTATGATACAGAAGCCCACACTCTTAAAGCCATGTGGTTACGGGTGAAGGCAAATCTGCATAAAGATTCCATGCTATTTCGTCATGCGCTGCGTATGTCTATCGCACTCACTATCGGTTACGGAATCATCCAAGGTTTTGGTATTGAACGAGGCTATTGGATTTTACTCACGACACTGTTTGTTTGTCAGCCAAACTACTCAGCCACTCGGCAAAAACTGACGGCCCGAATCATTGGCACGTTATCGGGGCTGTTTTTAGGCGTGCTGCTCTTAACCTTGTTCCCATCGCCAGAAAGCCAATTGGTCTTTATCGTACTATCAGGTGTGATGTTTTTCGCCTTTAGACTAAACAACTACGGCTATGCGACTGGCTTTATTACTCTTTTAGTGCTGTTTTGCTTTAATCAATTGGGTGAAGGTTACGCTGTGGTACTGCCTCGGCTTGCCGATACTCTGATTGGCTGCGCATTGGCCGTCGCAGCGGTAGTGCTGATCCTCCCTGACTGGCAATCAAAACGATTACATAAAGTCATGGCGGATGCGATCAATGCCAACAAAGCCTATTTGGGACAGATTATTGGTCAGTACCGTATCGGCAAAAAAGACAACTTGAGCTATCGCATCTCACGGCGCAATGCCCACAACCAAGACGCAAATTTAACCGCAGCGATCAGTAATATGCTGGCAGAACCGGGTAAATATCGCGCGGCAATCGATGAAAGTTTCCGTTTTCTGACACTGAACCATGCACTGCTCAGCTATATCTCCGCTCTTGGGGCCCATCGGACACGCATCGAAGATGAAGCAACGCACCAACTGGTACTTGAAACTCACCGAGTGATCCACCAACACTTAGAGGTGTTGCACAAACAACTTTATGAACATTGTGATGAATGCGATACCAGCGACATTGACGACGCAGGCTTAGAGAAACGCTTAGCCGAATGGCGTGAAGAAGATGAAAGCTCGGTAAGAATGGTCTTACAACAACTGCACCTTATTTATCGCATGCTACCTGAGCTTCACTCTCTCGCCAGTAAGTTTGCCGTCCGTGTAAACTAGCAATTGTCGTAATAATGAGAGCAGCTCAATTTCGGGCGGCTCTCACCTTTCTCTTGTTATAACTTGACATTTTTCGGACAAAAAATCGCCACGTCGAGAATAATCTCAGATTAAGTATTTTCTTACAGGTGTAAGGCCATGAAAGGACATCAAACTTACCGCGGTGAGAAGGCAGCGCATTTTTTACTGAGGCATGAGTCGATGACGCATAATCAATTTGAGTCTTTAAAATCACAATTACAGCATTTAACACCCCAACAACTGCGTTTATTACAAGGCGAGATAAAGCACTCTTTGGAAAATGAATCGAATAATTTGCTCACTGATGATGAGCTGAATGTGCTTTCGAGCCTCTTTTCCTAGTCACGAATTTCTTCTTGTGCAAAAAGTAAACGGAGCCTAAACTTTAGACATCGACGAGGGTAAGCTTATGTCTATATCTGGTGTTCATTCTGGCTATCAACTGATCAATCAGTCAAATAAAATGGCTGAGGATGCGGCTCGTGAGCTCAATATGGAAAAAGACATCTCTCCTGTCGATAAAGCGGACAAAGCGCTTGCTTTTAATAAAGTTGAGTTTGATAAAGTTGTTGCTAAAGCTGAAGAAAAACCTGAAGAAATTGATAGCCTACTAAAATTGAACCAAGCTACACAATACAACCGCATTGGCACCAATATTATCCAACGAGATCAAGACATGCTGGGTTCAATATTGGATATCCAAGCCTAACTCTTCACACAACTTGCAACACAAGCAAATATTGTGTTTATGTGCATGGTTAGTACAATGCCCGCAAATTCTTTACCATGATTCGCTATGCCTAAGCTAAACCTGCATCGAAGAGATTATGTTTCTATTTTGGGTGGTGATATATCAGCCCAGCAGCTAGATCAAATACTTCAACCCAAACTCACTTCTCCAACGCTCAAATTAACACCAAGTCCGTATTTAACCGCAAAAAATGTAGAACGCCGTTGGCAAGTACTTAACACGCGAACGAACAAAAGTGCGCTTTTAGATGACTCAAAAGAGCAAGATATGCTCAGCTACCACAAAAATATTGAGCATTTTATTGGCACAGTCAAAGTTCCAGTTGGGATCGCAGGGCCATTACGAGTCAACGGACTGTTTGCCAAAGGTGATTATCTCGTCCCGCTAGCGACAACCGAAGCCGCTTTGGTTGCCTCTTATCATCGTGGGGCAAAACTGCTCACTGCGGCAGGAGGTGCAAGCGCCATGTTGTTAAATGAAGGCGTTACTCGCACGCCAGGCTTTGCATTTTATAACTTAATCGAAGCTGGGCAGTTTGTTGCGTGGATAGTGACTCAATATGACCACTTTAAACAAGTTGCAGAAAACACGACAGCACACGGAAAACTGTCAGACATTAATGTCAATATTGAAGGGAACCATGTCTACCTCGTGTTTGAGTTTTTAACCGGCGATGCATCAGGGCAAAACATGGTCACTATTGCCACCAATGCCGTGTTCCAAACCATTCTGGCGAATACTCCTGTGCAGCCTGAATACGCATTCCTTGATGGCAACCTATCGGGTGATAAAAAAGCCACTAGCCAAACACTGCGTAGTGTGAGAGGAAAAAAAGTGACTGCCGAGGTGCATTTATCTGCCGAACTCATCCATAAACATCTGCATACGACGCCACAGTCTATGATGCAATTTGGCCAAATGACGACTGTTGGTGGGGCATTAAGCGGCGCGATAGGCATTAACGCGCATTACGCTAATGCACTCGCTGCTTTGTATATTGCCTGTGGGCAAGACGCCGCTTGCGTTGCTGAATCGGCAATTGGTATGACACGCATGGAAGTGGACAAAAATGGTGGTTTGTACGCCAGTGTAACCTTACCCAATTTAATGTTAGGGACCGTTGGTGGCGGTACAGGGTTACCGAGTCAAAAAGCATGTTTGGATATTCTCGGTCTGCACGGTACTGGTCATTCGCAAGCGTTAGCCGAAGTGGCAGCATCACTCTGTCTGGCTGGTGAACTTTCTATTGTCGGTGCGTTCTGCGCTGGCCATTTTTCACGCGCTCATCGTAAACTCGCTCGTTGAGGTATTACTTTTCACAACCGAAAAGGCGTTACGTGAAGACGTAGCGCCTTTTTTATTGGTTAAGTGAGCATATG
>NZ_NDIO01000033.1:0-11375 GCF_002241085.1 Vibrio sp. V03_P4A6T147 | reverse complement strand
CCTATTACCTTAACTCCACTTCAAAATACGGCTCGGCGTGAATTTTTCACAACTCTTATGCTATGCTTACCCAACTTTGATCGCGTTTTTGACCAAAATATCGGTAAGTGTTTTATCAATAACCTGATTATTATTGACTAAAAAAGCTTGCGGAGTAGAGTGACGGTCGAAGTAAGGATTGCTTGTCTCACTCAAGGAGTGTCTTGGTAAAACCATAATCCCTAAACGGTTTGTTGTTTCGCTAGAACATTGCCGATAGATACTGTTTTCGTGTTTAACACGTTCTATTTGGCCACTTCACATAATGAATTAAAGATAAGCTGACAGCGTCTATCATCTCAACAGTAAGAGAACTACCCATGCCGATGTCCCTCGGAAGCGCTTTTCTCAAGAACTTTCTTGGTAAAGCCCCTGACTGGTACAAAGTTGCCATTATTGCTTTTCTCATTATCAACCCGATTGTTTTCTTTTTGGTCGACCCATTTATTGCTGGTTGGCTACTTGTGGTTGAATTCATTTTCACCCTAGCGATGGCGCTTAAATGCTATCCCCTACAACCTGGTGGCTTACTGGCTATCGAAGCTATCGCCATTGGGATGACCAGTGCAGAGCAAGTAAAACATGAGCTTGTGAATAACATCGAAGTTTTGCTGCTACTGGTGTTTATGGTGGCTGGTATCTATTTCATGAAACAGCTATTGCTGTTCATCTTCACCAAAATACTGCTTGGTATTCGTTCAAAAGCGATGCTTTCGGTCGCCTTTTGCATTACAGCTGCTTTCCTGTCTGCATTTTTGGATGCCTTAACAGTTATTGCTGTGGTCATCAGTGTCGCCGTCGGGTTTTACTCGATTTATCACAAAGTGGCATCGGGACAAGGGACAAGCTCCGCTCATGACCATACTCAAGATGAGCATATATCAGAACTAACACGTGATGACCTAGAAAACTATCGTGCATTTTTGCGCTCACTACTGATGCATGCTGGCGTAGGTACCGCTTTAGGCGGGGTGATGACCATGGTTGGTGAACCACAAAACTTGATCATCGCCGATCAAGCAGGTTGGTTTTTTGGCGAGTTTATCATCCGTATGTCTCCGGTAACCGTACCTGTTTTTCTCTGTGGCATTTTGACCTGTGTGTTAGTTGAAAAGCTGAAGCTATTTGGTTACGGCGCAGAATTACCCGCTAACGTTCGTCAAATTCTGGTCGATTTTGACACGGCTGAGCGCAAAAATCGAACCAATCAAGACGTCGCAAAACTTTGGATCCAAGGCGCTATTGCTGTCTGGCTGATTGTTGGATTGGCACTGCACTTAGCGGCAGTGGGATTGATTGGTCTTTCAGTTATTATTTTGGCGACAGCATTTACTGGTGTGATAGAAGAACATTCGCTAGGCAAAGCATTTGAAGAAGCCCTACCCTTTACGGCGCTGCTGGCGGTATTCTTCTCCATCGTAGCCGTAATTATCGATCAACAACTCTTTAAACCAGTTATCGATGCTGTGTTGAATGTTGAAGATAAAGGGGCTCAGCTTGCTCTCTTCTATGTGGCTAACGGGCTTTTGTCGATGGTTTCGGATAACGTTTTCGTTGGCACTGTCTATATTAATGAAGTCAAAACAGCGCTACTAGAAGGTGTTATCACACGTGACCAATTCGATTTATTGGCTGTCGCGATTAACACAGGTACGAACTTACCGTCAGTAGCAACACCAAACGGTCAAGCCGCTTTCTTATTCTTATTAACATCAGCACTTGCACCATTGATCCGCCTTTCTTATGGCAAAATGGTCATCATGGCTCTGCCTTACACGATTGTATTGGCATTAGTTGGCCTGTTTGGCATTGTCTTCTTAGTTGAACCCATGACTGCGCATTTTTATGACTTAGGGTGGATTACGCACCATTCAGCCAAAGCAGTTCAAGCCATCTCTGCCGGGCATTAAAATATTCGGTTGATAATGAAACTTATCTAAGTTAAAAAGCTCTGAACTATCAGGGCTTTTTATTCTTTACAGGTATTGAATGTGACTTTTTTTTCTACTCTGAAACTGTTCTCTCAATCGAGAAAATCTTGGTTTTTATTACTTCTTTTTGTGGTTTTTTTTGAGGCTTGTGCGCTTTTTTTTCAGCACATCATGATGCTCGCGCCGTGTGTGATGTGCATTTATGAACGTGTGGCGATGCTAGGAATTGGCGGAGCAGCTCTGCTTGGCTTAATCGCACCCAATAATCCGATTGTTCGTTGGATTGGACTCGTTACTTGGGGAGCCAGTGCTTATAAAGGTTTGACCTTAGCTCTGCAACATGTGGATTACCAATTCAACCCTTCTCCTTTTGCCACTTGTGATTTATTTGTCTCTTTCCCCAGCTGGGCACCACTCAATCAATGGGCACCTTGGATGTTCGAAGCTTACGGTGACTGTTCGAAAGTGGTATGGCAATTTTTAACGCTTTCCATGCCACAGTGGCTAGTGGTCATCTATGCTGCTAACTTGCTGGTGCTCGCTTTTGTTGTTTTAGCTCAGTTCGCGAAAACCCCCGTCAATAAGCTGCGGTAATAACCTGCTTGATCAAAAAAGGGCATCTCGCTAAGAGATGCCCTTTGGCCGATTCACATCGCTTACTCTGACGCAAGCAGCGGATCAACATTAATATACTTACCAATTTGTTGCCGTTTTACCGTTGGCACATAGGGTATTTCACCAAGCTTAGGTGCTGGAATGCGCGATTCCAACATTGCAATAATTTCAGCGTAATGCTCAGTTCCGGGGTTCACTCGGTTGGCTACCCAGCCAACAATCTTCAACCCGTCGGCAATAATACTTTCCGCTGTTAAAATTGCATGGCTTAAGCAACCTAGTTTAATCCCTACCACTAATACCACTGGTAGTTGTTCTTGTTTAACCCAAGTAGACAAGCAGTCCGTATCGGAGATCGGAACGCGCCAACCACCAGCACCTTCGATCAACACAATGTCAGCATTCGCTTTATGCTTAGCTAATTTGCTACTGAGCACGCCATAATCAATCTCGACGTGTTCATGTTTTGCGGCGATATGTGGTGATGTAGGGAGCGCTAAAGAATATGGATTCACATCACCATAGGGCATCTCTTTGGTTGCCGCTTTCATCAGATGTAATGCATCTGAGTTGCGTAAGCCAAATTCCGTTTTTTCGCTACCAGCGGCAACGGGTTTGTAGCCAATAGTCACCAAATCCTTGGCGGCTAATGCTTGTAGAATCGCTTTTGAAGCGACCGTTTTTCCAACGTCGGTGTCCGTACCCGCAATAAAAAATGCATCAATCATCGATGTATAACCCCTAAACAAACCTGATAAGTTGCAGGTAGAAGACCTTGATGGTTTTGAAATGCTTGGTATGCCTGCTCAATTTGCAGTAGAGCCCTGCGGCTTGTTAACCCTTGTGAGCGTCCACTTACGTGATTTGCACCAATTCCTTTAAGATCTCTCATCAAGGAAAAAGCTTTGTCATACCAAACTGTGATCGAAGGCAAGTCTAGTTGATGGTGGTAACAGTGAGATTGCGCTAACGCAATTTTTACCTGATTGAGTGTGATGAAATCATTGACGTGTTGATGTGTATCAATTTTTGTCCACGCTTGTTTCAGTTCAAACAGCGAACCGTCCAATAATGTCGAAAAATAAGCCATCCCTTGTGGTTTCAATACGCGGTGAATTTGTCGCAGTGGTAGAACAAGGTCATCACACCACTGCAGCGCTAAGCTAGAAAAAACGTAATCAAAAGAGGCGTTGGCGAAAGGAAGCGCCTCAGCATCGGCTTGATAGTAGGTGACGCCAACATCACCACAACGTATTTTAGCTTGTACTAGCATCTCACTGGAGAGGTCAACACATACCACATACGCCCCTCTACGCCGCAGTTGCTCTGAAAAATAGCCCGTACCACAACCAAGATCGAGCACTCTTTTCCCTACTAGATTGCGCGGCATTTTGTCCAATAAACGTTGCCCTACGTCACGTTGAAAAGCGGCATGTACATCATAATGCTTTGCCGCGCGGCTAAAAGAGTGGGCAATGGCGGCTTTGTCATGCAGCGTATTTATCTCTATGGCATGAGTTTGTGACATATTCAGCTCTCCTGTAGCGCACGTTGCAGTTGTGTGGTTAGTTGCTCTATGTCAGCAATAGTGTGATTGGCGGTTAGAGTGATACGCAATCGGGCACGGCCTTGAGCCACCGTTGGTGGGCGAATCGCGGTCAACCAACACCCGCTATGTCGCAATTGTTCGGCGATATTCAATGCTGTTTGCGCCTCACCAACAAGGTAGGGTTTGATTGGCGTTAGCGTTTCAACATAGCCATCGAAACCTTGCATGGATTCAGCGTAATAAGCTTGCAGCTCAGTCAGTTTTTCTCTGCGCCACGGCTGCTGAGTGACCATTGAAATAGCATGAGTTACTGCATAAGCTTGCGCTGGCGGCATAGCTGTAGAATAGACGTGGTGACGAGCAAACTGCGTAAGAAAGTCACCCACCTCTTGATTGCATAAGATAGCTGCACCCGATAACCCCAAGGCTTTGCCAAAGGTCACCACTAAGAGCTGTGGTTTTATTCCTGCCGCGCTGCAACTGCCTGCCCCACCCTCGCCCAAAACACCGATGCCGTGTGCATCATCGACTGCCAACCACGCTTCACCTTGCAGTGCATCCGTGATTTCGCACAGCGGTGCACAATCACCATCCATGCTAAAGACCCCTTCAGTCACCACTAACATATGACTATCGCGGTTAAACTGTTGCTTAAGATGAGTGACATCGTTGTGCCGAAAACGCTTCATACTGGCTGCGCAAAGCATTCCTGCTTCCATCAAAGAGGCGTGGTTAAGTTTATCTTGCAGTAGCAAATCATCTTTGTTGAGCAAGCTAAACAGCAGTGCCTGATTGGCACTAAAACCTGAGCCAAACAAAATGGCCCGCTCATAACCCAACCACTCACACAATTTGGCTTCAAGGTTGCGATGGGCTGAGCTAAAGCCTGTGACCAAAGGAGATGCGCCACTACCGCAACCATACATACTCAGCCCTTGCTGCCAAGCGGCAATCAATTCTGAGTCATGTGCAAGGCCAAGGTAATCGTTACTGGAAAAGTTAAGATACTGGCGGCCATCTTTGCACAATCGAACCTGGTTGCCTCCCTCAAGCTCGATAAGAGAACGAGAAAGCCCAAGATCGTGACGAGCACTGAGCGCCGCTGAAATACGTGAATTAAACGCTGGCATCGTAGAAAAGATCATCTTTAGTAGGACGAGCTGCCACCCGTTTTACGACACGTTCAAGCAACTCATTTTCTGCAATTTCATCCGGTTTTTGGCTCACTTGTTGGCTATTGATACCCAGTTTTTTAAATAACTGCATATCGCTATCTTCATCAGGATTAGGAGTCGTTAGCAACTTGCAACCGTAGAAAATGGAGTTTGCACCTGCCATAAAGCACAGCGCTTGCATCTGCTCATTCATATTTTCACGTCCAGCCGATAAACGCACCGACGATTGTGGCATCATGATCCGAGCAACGGCAATCAGACGAATAAAATCAAACGCTTCGACATCTTCGGCTTGCTCTAACGGTGTGCCTTTCACTTTGACCAGCATATTAATCGGTACACTTTCAGGATGGGTTGGTAAGTTCGCTAATTCCACCAACAGGCCAGCGCGGTCATTAGCGCTCTCTCCCATACCGATAATTCCCCCAGAGCAGATCTTCATTCCTGCATCGCGCACGTGCGATAAGGTATCAAGGCGATCTTGATAGGTTCGGGTGGTGATAATGTTGCCATAGTATTCAGGTGAGGTATCTAGGTTGTGGTTGTAATAATCAAGCCCTGCACTGGCCAACTCGCTTGCTTGATCAGGCGTTAGCATGCCCAACGTCATACACGTTTCCAAGCCCATCTCTTTCACGCCACTGATCATCTCTTTCAAGAGAGGCATATCACGCGCTTTCGGGTTTTTCCACGCCGCTCCCATGCAAAAGCGGGTCGAGCCAGAGCGCTTCGCTTTTTGCGCCGCGTCTAACACCCGCTCGACTTCCATCAACCGTTCTTTATCAACATCAGTCCGGTAATGCGCACTCTGCGGGCAATATTTACAATCTTCAGGACACGCCCCCGTCTTAATAGAAAGTAACGTGCTGACCTGAACATAATTTTTGGGATGGTATTGACGATGTACTTGCTGCGCTTCAAACAGTAGATCCATAAACGGCTTTTCGACCAGTGCGTTCACCTCAGCAACGGTCCAGTTATGACGAACTTCCACATCTCTTCCTTATTCAGTTTTATTATTTTGTTGCTTGGCTAGTCTACTGACAAGCGATAAACTGTCAACAACCAAAGAAAACACAAGTTTACGTTTGATTAATTTTCAAACAAACTCAGTAATATGGACTGATCATGGATTTACTCTTCGACCGCCAACATATCTGGCATCCCTACACTTCAACGCTGACGCCATTGACTTGTTATCCCGTCACTCACGCTCAAGGTGTCCATCTTTATTTGGAAGATGGGCGACGCTTGATTGATGGAATGTCCTCTTGGTGGGCAACTATTCATGGTTATAACCATCCACACCTTAATTACGCTGCGCATCAGCAAATTGATAAAATGTCACACGTGATGTTTGGCGGTATCACACATCAACCCGCCATTACGCTTTGTAAAAAATTACTGGCATTAGCGCCAAGCAATCTTGAGCACGTATTTTTAGCCGATTCTGGCTCTGTCGCCGTGGAGGTCAGCTTAAAAATGGCGCTGCAATACTGGCATGCAAAAGGTCAACCACGAGCGAAATTTCTCACCTTACGTCATGGCTATCACGGCGATACGTTTGCCGCAATGTCAGTCACTGACCCAGATAACTCGATGCATTCGCTCTACAAAGGTTTTTTGCCGCAGCATATTTTTGCCGATTCGCCAACTTGCGGTTTTTGGGATGAGTGGGATGAACGCGATCTCGATGATTTTCGAGAGAAAATAATGCACGCTCATCAAGAGCTTGCGGCGGTAATTTTAGAACCAATTGTGCAGGGTGCTGGCGGTATGCGTATCTATCATCCTCAGTTTTTAAAAGGCGTGCGTGCACTTTGCGATCAATATGGTTTGCTACTGATTGCCGATGAGATTGCAACTGGGTTTGGCCGTACTGGAAAGCTCTTCGCCTGTGAGCACGCTAATATCGCACCTGATATTTTATGTGTCGGCAAGGCCTTAACGGGTGGCTATATGACGCTTTCGGCCACACTGGCGACCAAGCAAGTCGCCGATACGGTTTGTGCTGGCGAAGCGGGCTGCTTTATGCATGGGCCAACCTTTATGGCTAATCCATTGGCGTGCGCCGTCGCCTGCGCTAGCTTAGAGCTCATCGAACAGGGCGATTGGCAACAGCAAACCCAGCGTATTGAAGCGCAATTTGCTCATTTACTGCCCATGCTTAACCGTTTTGAGATGGTAAAAGAGACGCGCTGGCTGGGCGCTATCGGCGTGATTGAAACGCATCGCCCTGTCAATATGGAAGTCATTCAAGCGCTATTTGTTGAGCAAGGGGTCTGGATCCGTCCTTTTGGCTGTTTAATCTATGTGATGCCACCGTTTATTAGCCAAGTAGATGACATTGAAAAACTGATCAACGCTGTAGCGGTGGCATTGCAAAATTCGCAATGCTTTCAAATCGATGGGGCTTAAATAGAACCGACATAGAATATTGATGCATAAAAAAACCGACTCGCAAGTCGGTTTTTTTACTGTGTTTAACGCATCATGATTAACCGATATGCGTTGCGCCACCCATGTATGGTTGCAGTACGCTAGGAACGGCAATACGGCCATCGGCTTGTTGGTTGTTTTCCAAAATGGCTACCATAGTACGACCCACAGCAAGGCCTGAACCGTTCAGCGTGTGTACAAGCTCAGGTTTATTGCCGCCTTTGCGACGGAAACGGGCTTGCATACGACGCGCTTGGAAATCCCACATGTTTGAGCAAGAGGAGATCTCACGGTATGTGCCTTGCGCAGGAACCCACACTTCTAGATCGTAAGTTTTGCGAGAGCCAAAGCCCATGTCACCTGCACACAACACCACTTTACGGTACGGCAGTTCAAGCAATTTCAGCACTTTTTCCGCATGACCGGTTAACTCTTCCAGCGCCGCCATTGAATCTTCTGGGCGCGTAATCTGAACCAATTCGACTTTATCAAATTGGTGCATACGGATAAGACCACGTGTATCGCGACCATACGATCCCGCCTCAGAACGGAAACAAGGTGTATGAGCCGTCATTTTAAGTGGCAGATCGGCTTCGTCAGAAATGGTGTCACGCACCAAGTTTGTTACCGGTACTTCAGCCGTTGGGATAAGAGACAGTTTACGTGGCTCTTCATCATTCACTTTTTCAGTTAGTGGCTCAGTATGGAATAGGTCTTGACCAAATTTAGGTAGCTGACCAGTACCAAACAGGCTGTCAGCGTTGACAAGATAAGGGACATACATTTCTGTATAACCATGTTCTTGTGTGTGCAAGTCCAGCATGAACTGAGCAATCGCACGGTGCAGACGAGCAAATTGGCCTTTCATCACGATAAAGCGAGCGCCAGTAATTTTAGTCGCACTAGCAAAATCTAAACCACCGGCCATTTCGCCAAGATCAACGTGATCTCTGAGCTCAAAATCGTAAGTTTTAGGTTCGCCCCAACGAGAAACTTCTACGTTGTCATTTTCATCTTTACCGTCAGGAACCGATTCATCTGGTACGTTGGGTACAGACATAGTAATCGCATCCAATTGTGCTTGGATGTCATTCAACTGCGCTTTTTTCGCGTCTAAGTCACTGCCTAGAGAGCCGATTTGTAGCTTGACTGCTTCTGCGCCCGCTTTGTCGCCGGCGGCCATTTTTTGGCCAATTTCTTTGGAGATGGAGTTGCGCGAGGATTGTAAATTTTCAACTTCTACTTGAATGGACTTACGTTGTTCTTCAAGTTGACGAATTGTCTCAACGTCGAGTTTGAAACCGCGACGCGCTAATTTTGCAGCTGTTTCATCCAGCTCAGTGCGAAGTAATTTAGAATCCAGCATTGCTAATCCTATGCTTTTAGTTATGAAAAACGCGCCTGCATCCCTTTCTAATAAGAGCGACGCGTAGAGAAAATTGAACCCGACAAAGATAACGAAAAGAGACTATTTTTCATAGCGCTTTTGTGGGCTTTTTGCATCTAAACTAGCCAAGTAATCTAACTTTTCACCAATTTTGGTTTCTAAACCTCGATTTGTTGGCTGGTAGTAGCGTGTATCGCTCATTTCAGGCGGCAAATAACTTTCGCCAGCCGCGTAAGCTCCCGGTTCATCGTGGGCATAGCGATATTGTGCTCCATAACCAAGATCTTTCATCAAACTGGTTGGTGCATTACGCAAATGAGGCGGCACCTCATACTCTGGCAAATTATGCGCATCAGCTAAGGCTTGCTTCCACGCGCTATACACGGCATTACTTTTGGGCGCGCACGCTAAATAGACAATCGCTTGTGCAATAGCACGTTCACCTTCCGCAGGACCAACGCGGGTAAAACAGTCCCAAGCAGCGAGCGCCACCTGCATGCCTCTTGGGTCGGCGTTGCCAACATCTTCCGAAGCTATCGCCAATAAACGACGAGCGATATAAAGTGGATCGCAGCCTGCTGCGATCATTCTGGCCGACCAATACAGCGCCGCATCGGGGTTGGAACCTCGAATCGATTTATGCACCGCAGAGATAAGGTCGTACCAAATATCGCCTTTATTATCAAAGCGCGACACTTTTTCGCCTGCCACTTCGGCCAACAGTTTGAGCGTAATGAGTTTTTCACCTTGCGCATTCTCTTCGGCCATGTCGTACAGCAGCTCAAGATAATTGAGTGACATGCGCGCATCACCATTGACCAATTCAGCCAAACGTTCGAGCACGTTATCCATAAACTGCGCTGCGACTTTACCTAAACCGCGATCGGCATCGTTGATTGCTTGATTGAGCGCCAGCAAAATTTCATCGCTAGCCAGCGAGGTTAATTTGTACACCCGAGCACGAGATAGCAAAGCGTTGTTGAGTTCAAAAGAGGGATTCTCTGTCGTTGCACCAATGAAAGTCACAGTGCCATCTTCAATGTGTGGCAAAAAGGCATCTTGTTGAGATTTATTAAAACGATGCACTTCATCTACAAACAAAATAGTACGTCGACCCGCCATTTTATTTTCGCGTGCTTTTTCAATGGCAGCACGGATCTCTTTAACGCCAGAAGTCACCGCAGAAACACGTTCAACCTCTGCATTGGCGTAATTCGCCGCCACTTCAGCCAAGGTCGTTTTACCCGTACCGGGCGGCCCCCACAAGATCATCGAATGAATATGACCAGCCTCTAATGCACGCCGCAAGGGTTTACCCACACCTAAAATGTGCTGCTGGCCAATATACTGCTCAACCGTCTGAGGGCGCATTCTCGCGGCCAACGGACGGAAATCTTCATCACCCGAAAAATCTAAGCTGTAGTTACCCACACTGCTGTAGTTACCCACACTATAATTGCTCACGCCTTAGTCCCTATCTCAATTACGTTGATCATCAACCTCGACACCTTGCGGGATCTGGAACGTGAAACGCGCTTTGGCGGCCGGTGTTAGTTGTACATCGCTAAACGTAAACAGACTCTTCTGCCCATCTTGTTCAATCACGTTAAAACCTTTCACGATCCCTTTCTCATCAATCGCTATCTGAAACTGCCCTTGGTTTGAATCTACCGCGGTTGGCGTTAGGGTGAAATCATCACCGTTTTGTGCAACCTTGTAGTGATCCCAATCACTGGCGCGATTACGAGTCAGCAACACAAAAGGAGTTTGTTCCGTCGCTTGTTCTTGATTATAAATACTCACTTGTTCGATAAATGGGCTGTAATACCACAAGGTTTTACCATCAGACACCAGTAAGTTTTCATCAGGAGCGGTCGTTTGCCAACGGAAAAGGCTTGGCCGAACAATATCAACTTTCCCCTGACCTTCCATCACAATATCACCTTCAGGGCTGATCACTTGCTGGGCAAAGGTAGCGCTAAAACCAGCGTTCAGCGCGAGGCGTTGGCTCAACTCCTCTTTTGGCGCAGCCAAAACAGCGACAGAAAAACTACACAGCAACAGGGCTAACACTCTTTTCATGATTACCACACTCCATGGATAACAATTTTTTGTCTATAACGTTTATTGATAAGGCCCTCTTCTCTTAAGAAGAGTTCGCTTATCAGAACAACTTATTTATCAGAATAACTCGTTTATAAGGGCTTATTTGCTTGGGTTTGTCAGCGCTTTGTTGAGAT
>NZ_NDIO01000087.1:0-11396 GCF_002241085.1 Vibrio sp. V03_P4A6T147 | reverse complement strand
CCTAATATCTTCCCTCCACAATCTGTGATGGACAGCGGGTTTTGGCAAGATGAGGTGGGAGAAGCGAATGTGTTGTACGACGAATACTTCCAGAAGCTCAAAGTAAATAATTGATCATATTCAATGTTTAGATAACACGCCTACTCTAGGCGTGTTTCTTTTTTGGCATTTCTAACCCTAATATCTCTTCCACTAACCGCGGAACTTCAATACTGGCTTTACCGTAGCGTTTTTCCTCAAACTCACTTTCAACGGCACTCGGTTCTAAGTTGATCTCAATGGTGTGCGCGCCATGCATTCTGGCATCATGAACAAAGCCTGCAGCAGGATAAACAACGCCCGATGTACCGATAGAGATAAAAAGATCAGCCGTCTCGAGTGCTGAATAAATATCGCCCATGCGTAGTGGCATTTCGCCAAACCAAACAATATGAGGTCGCATTTGAGCTGGAATTTGACAGCAATGGCAAAGCTCTCCGCTCAGAATGTCGTCTTTATGCTCTATTACTTGGTTAGAAACGCTGCAGCGTGCTTTAAGCAGCTCACCGTGCATATGAATCACCTGTTTGCTACCACCCCGCTCATGAAGGTTATCAATATTCTGCGTAATAATCGTTACGTTTCCCTCTATCTCTTGCTCTAATTTACCAAGCGCGATGTGGGCGGCATTAGGTTGTATTGATTCAGATTGGAGTTTTCGACGACGCTGATTATAGAAATCCTGTACGAGATCGGGATCACGTGCGAAACCTTCAGGGGTCGCGACATCCTCTATTTTATGGTTTTCCCATAATCCGTCTTGGGCACGAAATGTTTTAATGCCTGATTCCGCTGAAATGCCTGCCCCCGTGAGGATCACGATATTCTTGTAAGGGAAATTCATACTATGTCCTTATTGCACGCTTTTTTGCTAGCTTAGCACCGATGCAATAACAACAGTAGTTTTGAGGGTTAGACCATAGTATAAAATGGCCATTGATTGCTTATTTTCTGTGACATAAACCGAGCTATGAAATAGACCGAAGTACTCCGCGACTTCGGTCTATATGTAATTAATCTTCGTTAATGGCGGAGATTTTATGGATAGCCAAATCCGCGCCGTTAAATTCGTCTTCTTCAGATAAACGCAATCCAGTCAATACATTGAGAGAGCCATAAACGATTGCGGCACCCAATACTGCCACTGAAATACCCAATAAGGTTCCTAGTAGTTGAACGGCGAGGCTGACACCACCTAGGCCGCCGAGTGATGATTGGCCAAAAATACCAGCGGCAATCCCACCCCATGCGCCGCAAACACCATGTAATGGCCATACACCTAATACATCGTCTATTCTCGTTCGGTTTTGTAGTTGAGTGAACAACCAAACAAATAAAGCACCCGCTACCACTCCCGTCACTAAGGCACCCAGTGGGTGCATCAAGTCCGATCCTGCACACACCGCGACTAATCCCGCTAGAGGACCATTGTGGATAAAGCCAGGGTCATTTTTTCCGACAATTAACGCTGCTAAAATACCACCAGTCATGGCCATTAAAGAGTTCATCGCGACTAATCCACTAATTCCATTTAATGTTTGCGCTGACATGACGTTAAAACCAAACCAGCCCACACAAAGAATCCACGCGCCCAATGCTAGGAACGGAATGTTGGATGGAGCAAAGTTGGTGTGCTTTCCTGCACGTACTCTTCCCTTACGCATTCCTAGAAACATGACGGCGATGAGTGCAATCCATCCGCCGACCGCATGCACGACCACAGAACCAGCGAAATCGTGAAAAGCAGCACCGAATTGAGCTTCAAACCAGCTTTGCACGCCATAATTGCCATTCCAAATCATTCCCTCAAACAGCGGATAAACAAACCCAACTGTGAAAAAAGTAGCAATGAGAATGGGGTAAAACCGAGCGCGCTCGGCAATGCCTCCAGAAACGATAGCAGGAATAGCGGCGGCAAACGTCAATAGAAAAAAGAACTTAACTAGATGATAGCCGTTCCCTTGGGCAAGGGTTTGTGCATCAGCAAAGAAATGAGCGCCGTAGGCTATCCAGTAACCGATAAAAAAATAGGCGATCGTAGAAATACCGAAATCGGCGAGAATTTTTACCAGCGCGTTCACTTGGTTCTTTTTACGCACAGTCCCCACCTCAAGAAAGGCAAATCCGGCGTGCATTAAAAACACCATGATTGCACCGAGCAGCAAAAATAGCGTATCAGAACTTTGAGTCAGGGCTTGTACGGCACCTTGAACCTGACTTACGGTTTGAGTCATCTTAGTGATTCTCCATTGAAATGTTGTGCACCAATCCTGTGCTACTTGATTGTTTTCTCACCAATATAGTGAGTTATTGGTATTGAACAGCCTTAAAGCAAAATACATTCCAAAATAAACAAATGAATCAATAACTTTTCAATATCAAATAACTTATTGAAATAGAGTGAATTATATAAATATCAAGGGAGTTGTTGCATGATGGAAGAATAAACGCATTCATAAGAAGCGCACCAAATTGGAACGTGTGCTCCATTTCAATGCACTCTATTTTTGGCTCGTTCCAGATTGCAGGCATTAAAAAGGCCTCCCGCAGGAAGCCTTTTCTTGAGAGTAAACCGTGGATCAGTTTACGCCACGAGATTTCAAGAATTCAGCATAAGTGCCTTTGAAATCGGTCAGTTTGTTATCACGAATTTCAATGATGCGCGTTGCCAGTGAATCCACAAATACGCGGTCGTGAGATACGAAGAACAGAGTCCCTTTGTAGTTCTCCAACGCCGTGTTGAGCGATTCGATCGATTCCATGTCCATGTGGTTGGTTGGCTCATCCATCAACAGCATGTTTGGCTTATGCATCATTATCTTACCAAGCAACATACGACCTTGTTCACCACCAGAGATGACCTTAACAGATTTCTTGATGTCATCTTGGCCAAACAACATGCGCCCTAAGAAGCTGCGGATCACTTGCTCGTCATCCCCTTCTTGACGCCATTGGCTCATCCAGTCAAACAGGTTCATATCTTCGGCAAAATCGTGCGCGTGATCTTGAGCGTAGTAACCAATGTTTGCGTTTTCAGACCATTTATAGCTGCCGCTACGAGGCTCAAGTACACCCGCTAAGGTGTTAAGCAGTGTCGTTTTACCGACGCCGTTTTCACCAATGATCGCTACGCGTTCGCCCACTTCAAAAATGGCGTTGAAGTTACTGAACAGATCGTTTTCAAAACCTTGGCTAAGGTTTTCAACTTCTAACGCGTTACGGAACAACTCTTTCGATTGTTCAAAACGAATGAAAGGGTTTTGGCGGCTAGACGCTTTAACTTCGTCCAATTGGATCTTGTCAATCTGCTTAGCTCGTGACGTCGCTTGCTTCGCTTTAGATGCGTTCGCAGAAAAGCGTGCAACGAAAGTTTGCAGTTCAGCAATCTGTGCTTTCTTCTTGGCATTATCAGAGAGCAGACGAGCACGCGCTTGCGATGCCGCTGTCATGTACTCGTCATAGTTACCCGCGTAAAGACGTAGTTCACCATAATCCAAGTCAGCCATATGTGTACATACGCTGTTTAAGAAGTGACGGTCGTGCGAGATGATGATCATGGTGCAGTTACGTTGGTTTAGCGTATCTTCTAGCCAGCGAATGGTATCCATATCCAAGTTGTTGGTTGGTTCGTCAAGCAGCATGATGTGTGGTTCAGCAAACAAAACTTGCGCCAATAGCACACGCAGTTTCCAACCTGGTGCTACTTCGCTCATCAAACCAAAGTGCTGTTCAAGAGGAATGCCCACTGCAAGCAACAATTCACCGGCTTTAGACTCGGCCATGTAGCCGTCCATTTCTGCGAATTCAGTTTCGAGATCCGCAACCTTCATGCCATCTTCTTCGGTCATTTCAGGCAGAGAATAGATACGGTCACGTTCTTGTTTAACTTTCCACAACTCTTTGTGGCCCATGATTACCGTATCGATAACCGTGAACTCTTCGTAAGCGAATTGATCCTGATTTAGTTTCGCCACGCGTTCGTTAGGATCATAGCTAACGTTACCACTCGAAGGTTCAAGCTCTCCGCTTAGAATCTTCATAAATGTTGACTTACCACAACCGTTAGCGCCAATCAGGCCATAGCGATTACCTTCGCCAAACTTAACGGAAATGTTTTCAAACAGAGGCTTTGCGCCAAATTGTTGAGTGATATTCGCGGTGGAGATCAAAACCAGTACCTTAATAAATGTGAATTGTATAAAAAACTGCGCAACGTTACTTGTTCAAGGCTCGAACTGCAAGCGATGTTTTTGTTTCACTGCCCTCGTAATGCGAGTAACTCGCTCATTTAATGCCTACCTGCCACTGATCATAAGTTTCGAGAGAGCAATCACATCCCCTGCGCTGGTTTTTGATACTTATTGATACATCTGCGACTATCACTGCAAACCTATAGGATACCCGTATGATTTCAGTTGCTTTGGTGGATGACCACCTCATGGTTCGCTCTGGTTTTGCACAACTGTTATCGGTTGAACCAGACATTCATGTCCACAGTGAGTATGGTAGCGCGCGCGAAGCATTTCGTGCGCTGGTGAACGCTTCTATCGATGTGGCAGTTATCGACATTTCAATGCCCGACGAAAGTGGGCTTGTGTTGTTAGAGAAACTGCGCCGCGCTCAGCCGGACTTTAAAGCCATCATTCTCTCTATTTATGATTCGGCGTCCTTTGTCAGTAAAGCGCTAGAAGCTGGCGCTTGTGGTTATTTATCAAAACGTTGTGGGCCTGGAGAGTTAGTGAGCGCCATTCGTACCGTGGCTAATGGTGATCGCTATTTGTGTGCCGATGCCTTAATTAACCTAAGCAATGCTTCAGGTACGCCATCTGTCCTTGAAGAGTTAACTAAACGCGAAAGAGAGGTGTTTGATCACCTGATTTTAGGCAAAGACGTCAAAGAGATTGGTTACGATTTATCAATTAGCCACAAAACGATTCACGTGCATCGGGCAAATATTTTAAGCAAACTGGGGCTTACCAACAATGTGGATCTCATCCGCTTTGCTATTACTCACCAACTGTTGGTTAACGAGACGTTATAGAAGCGACTATGCATTTTCATCATCGATTTTCTGAAGCTTTACCTCGGTTGTCTCTCTCCTCTGGCTTTAGCTATGCATTTGCATGCGTTTTGTATTCAATTGGTTGGTTTTGTTTATGGAACATCAGCCGCTACTTAACTCCTGATTTATTGCTGGCTGGTCTGTTTTTGCCCACAGGCTTAAAGCTGGCCACACTCGCTCTTGCACCACGTCGTTTTTGGCTTGGGTTCACTTTATGCGAAATGGCTATAGTGGTGTCGCTCGGGCATGTGTTGGCTATCGCTGCTCATGAATATCTATTACTGCTGTTTGCATTGATCGCTTATTGGCTGGCGATTGCCTTTCAATCTCTCTGGACATCACTGCACGTTTATTGGAAAAAACTGTTGGCGCTTACCGGGTTGACGGTCGTTTACGGCATCTTATGTGGGAGCTCGGTTTTGCTGTTGGTCAAACCGCTCAACCTCGAACTGCATTACGTGGCACAAGCGACCGTTTCTGCTCTGACCGGCGGTATACTGCTCACTCCGTTCTTATTTCTCCTGTACGATTACCTACATCAGCAGATCTGGAGACCACTGTCACCCGATCTTATTCATCAGGACGTAACACTTCGCCCCTCTGCGTTGCTGTGGTGTTTGCTTTTTTTTAGTGGAGGATTGATCGCGGAGTTAACCTTGCTAGAGCAGCTCAAACCGATCGCCCTGCTCATTTTCCTGCTTCCCAATATTTTTATGGCTTATAAATACGGTTGGCAAGGCGGCGTATTGGCTAGTCTAATGAACAGTATTTTGCTTGCTACGGCACGGCAAATGACAGGTTCATTTGAATCCGATATTGAACTACAAAGTTTTATAGCGACGCAAGCTTTTGTTGGTTTAGGGCTTGGTATCGCGATTAGCCGTCAATATTTCTTGGCGCAACGCTTAGCTAAAATTAACCAAAAGCTAGCAATCGAACTCGCGAACAAACAGCAACTGGCTCGGCAATTAGTCAAGGTTGAAGAGCAAATCCGAAAATCAGTTGCACGCGAACTGCATGATGAAATTGGCCAAAATATCACCGCGATACAGATCCAATCCATGCTCGCTAGTCGCTTGGCACAAAATGAAAAACAAACCAACATCGCTGAGACGATCAACACGCTCGCGCTACGAATTCACTCATCGACACGTCAATTATTAACCGAGCTTCGCCCTCATGCGCTTGATGAATTGGGGCTTGAGAGTGCAATTCGGCAGCTTGCAAGTGAAATGAAATTTGCGGAACGACATGTCGATTTTCGTCTGAATTTCGGAATTTTTGCAGAGCGTTTAGATGACATTACGGCCGTTACACTGTATCGAATTATTCAAGAGCTGCTTAATAACGTGTGCAAACATGCACAAGCATCAGCCGTGCAATTAAGCCTTGTTCCCGGTGACATGTTCAGTGTCGAGCTGCGTGATAATGGCATTGGTTTAGCTTCCGATTGGCGCAGCAAAGGCCAAGGCTTACTCGGCATCGAAGAACGCGTCAGCGCACTGGGTGGCACATTTTTAATTGAATCGCAGCGTAGCCAAATACCGCTTGGGACGCGCATAACTGTTAACCTGCCCACAAAACCGCTCACAATATCAACAAACTAGGAAAATTTCCTAGTCACTTATAACTTTGTCTCATTCATTTGGTGAATCACTCCGATACCATCTCTTAGCACTAGGGAGAAACAAAGCATGCTGGGTTTTCTGATTTCAAAACCGACATCAGCACCTATAGAAGCACAGGACATTGATGCAACCTATCGTTACTGGCGCTTGCATTTAATGTTATCGATGTACGTCGGCTATGGGGTGTTTTATTTCACACGCAAAAGTCTCAATTTTGCCATGCCTGCGATGCTCACTGATCTCGGGCTTGAACACTCCGATGTTGGTCTGCTTGGTACGCTCTTTTACATGACCTACGGTTTGTCAAAGTTTGTTTCTGGCATGGTCAGCGACCAATCAAAACCGAGTTACTTCATGGGTTTGGGGCTGGTTGCAACAGGCGTGATTAATGTGCTGTTTGGTTTGAGCTCTTCCCTAGCCGCATTTACCGTGCTTTGGACATTGAACGCTTTTTTCCAAGGTTGGGGATGGCCGCCGTGCGCTAAATTGCTCACTACTTGGTATTCCCGATCTGAACGTGGGTTTTGGTGGTCTATCTGGAACACTTGCCACAATTTAAGTGGCGCGCTCATTCCGATCAGCATTGGTTTTATCGCTGTGACTTTTGGTTGGCGGTACGGATTTATTGCACCGGGTTGCTTGGCGATCATCGTTGGTTTAGTGCTCTGCTTTCGCATGCAAGATAAGCCCACAACGTTAGGGTTACCCCCAGTGGGTGAGTGGCGTAACGATGAATTAGAAAAGCGCCATGAGTCTGAAGGTAAAGGGCTGCCATTTCGCCAAATTTTACGTCGTTACGTGCTAGGGAATAAGTACATTTGGCTGTTATGTAGCTCCTATCTACTGGTGTATGTGGTGCGTATCGCGCTAAATGATTGGGGTAATTTATACCTCACTGAACGGCATGGTTATGAGCTTTTTTCGGCCAACGCTGCCGTATCAATGTTTGAAGTCGGAGGATTCTTAGGATCGCTATTTGGTGGTTGGGGCTCGGACAAATTTTTTAAAGGCAATCGAGCGCCGATGAACTTGATTTTTGCGCTAGGCATTTTCATTTCAGTGGCCGCGTTATGGCTAACACCGATTGACAACTTTGTGGTGTTGTCGGGCTGCTTCTTTTCCATCGGATTTTTTATTTTTGGTCCGCAAATGATGATAGGAATGGCCGCCGCTGAATGTTCGCACAAGGATGCGGCTGGAACCGCGACCGGTTTTGTCGGCTTATTTGGCTATCTTGGTGCAGCGTTAGCCAGTTACCCATTGGCTGTCATTATTGAACAATTTAGTTGGGAAGGATTTTTCAGTGTCATTACCCTCTCAGCCGCACTGATTGGATTACTGATTTTGCCCTTTTTAAAAGCGCAACAGCGTGCAGGGAATGCCGTCACTATGTCATAACCTTTCCTCACGTTGTTTTCTGATTTCGCTGTGTCATGCAGCAAAAACGAAATCACAGGAATGTGATGAAACTTAACGCTGCCCTACGTCTACGTTAAGTAATGAAAATAACAAGAGGAAACAGACATGAAAGATAGATTACCTCGCAGTGTACTTGCTACCTGCATTCTCGGTGCTTCGCTTGCCGCGCCTCAAGCATTTGCTGAAGGCCGACTCGTGGTTTATTGCAGTGCCACTAACGCCATGTGCGAGACAGCGACTAAAGCCTTTTCTGATAAATATGACGTAAAAACCTCTTTTGTTCGCAATGGCTCTGGCAGCACGCTGGCCAAAATCGAAGCAGAGAAGAAGAACCCACGCGCGGATGTTTGGTATGGCGGCACGTTGGATCCTCAATCACAGGCGGGTGAAATGGATCTCTTACACGCTTACCAATCCCCGCAGCTTGAATTCATTATGGATGGATTTAAAGATCCAGCGAAACGCAAAGGGAACTACTCTTCGGCCGTTTATATGGGTATTTTAGGTTTTGGGGTGAACACTCAACGTTTGGCTGAAAAAGGATTACCGATCCCGCGCTGCTGGAATGATTTAACCAAACCTGAATACAAAGGAGAGATTCAAATCTCTGACCCACAAAGTTCGGGGACTGCCTACACCGCATTAGCCACCTTCATTCAACTTTGGGATGAAGATAAAGCCTTTGATTATTTCAAAGCACTCGACAAAAACGTCTCTCAATACACCAAATCAGGTGTTACCCCTTCACGTAACTCAGCGCGTGGTGAAATTGCGATTGGTATTGGTTTTTTGCATGACTACTCACTCGAACAATCGAAAGGAGCACCGCTGGAGCTGATTTCGCCTTGTGAAGGTACAGGTTATGAAATTGGTGGTGTGAGCATTATCAAAGGGTCGCGTAACCTTGATAACGCGAAACGGTTTGTTGACTGGGTCATGTCAAAAGAAGGACAAGAGCTGGCATGGAAAGAAGGTCAATCTTTCCAAATTTTAACTAACACTCAAGCGGAACAATCCCCCAACGCCCTCGACCCTAAAAAGTTAACCTTGATCGATTATGACATGGATACCTATGGGTCCTCTGATGAACGTAAACGATTGATTAATAAGTGGGTTAATGTTGTAAAAATGGGCGAATAGCCAACGCATTCCCTTGTCTTAGCCTCGATGGGCAGTGCCTACTGCCCTTTTTATAAAGCCAATACCAGGCTTATCACCGTGTGGCTACAAATAACTTTGGTACAGAAAAATGAATGAATTTACAGCAGGCACTGCACCACATCGGCCGCTAAAAACCTCGCATAGGGACCCGATTTTTTATTGGATCCTGACGTTATTGTGTGCGTTTGTGCTGTTGCCCTCTTTTGCACTTGATTACGGAGTGTTTGATTCAACATCGCAAGAGTTTTATGCCGCTATGGGTTGGAGCCGTGCCAATATTTCTTGGTTATGGTTTGCGCTTCCGGGTGTACTTCTCATTCGCCCTTGCTATGCAGGTAATAAGTACGCCAAACACCGTCACTATTTTGATATCGGTTATTCAGCGGCATGCATGTTTTTCGTGTTGGTCAGCTCTTGGTATACCCAGCAAGGTTTAGGTTATTCAACCATTGCACTATTTATTGCCTTAAGTGCTGTCATGACATTGGCATTGGCTCGTCTTGAGTTTTTGGGCGGTGACAGCTTCGTGATTGGTGCTCTGATCTCGATTATTCTCTTGATCACGATTTTTATTATCTTTCCGAGTATCGCCATCTTTGTACCGATGTTCCAAGATGAAGTGGGGAACTTTGTTGCGTGGCAATTCATTGAAATTTTGAGCCGAGCGCAGATCATACAAATTGTTTGGAACTCCGTACTGCTTGGCGTATCTGTGGGTATAGGTGCCACTTTCTTTGGTTTGATCTTTGCTATCTATACCACACGCATTGCCACTCGCTCCGCTTTCATTGCGCGAATTTTTTCTATTCTTCCCATTGTGACTCCCCCTTTTGTCGTTGGGCTTGGGGTGACTTTAATGCTTGGGCGCTCCGGTTATATCACCGAACTCATGGTGGATTGGTTTGGGTTACAACAGACAAACTGGCTGTATGGTTTTACAGGCATTTGGATGGCACAAGTGCTCGCCTTTGCTCCTATGTCATTCATGATTTTAGATGGCGCGATGAAATCCCTACATCCATCACTGGAAGAGGCGTCCTACACACTTCGAGCCAATCGTTATCAAACTTTTTTTAAAATTGTCATGCCATTGCTCAAACCTGCTTTGGCCAACAGTTTCTTAATCATCTTTGTCCAATCACTGGCCGACTTCAGTAACCCGCTTGTACTTGGGGGCAGTTTCGATGTGTTAGCCACTCAGATTTACTTCTACATCGCAGGAGCTCAATTAGATTACGCTTCCGCCAGCACACTTGGGGCCGTCTTGCTGCTATTTTCGTTGGCGATCTTTGTTGTCCAATATCTGTGGATAGGAAAGCGTTCATACGTCACCATTTCCGGCAAATCATATCGTGGCGATGTGCAAGCGCTGCCTACCTTACTTAAACATACGGTTTCGGCACTGCTCTATTTTTGGATGGCATTTAACATCTTGCTTTATGGCAGCATCATCTTCGGCAGCTTCACCGTGAACTGGGGTGTAGATTACAGTTTAACGCTTAAAAACTATATTCATCTGTTTGGCATGGGAATGAGTGAAGGTGCTTGGCCATCACTTATCACGACGATGATTTATGCCGGCGTTGCAGCTCCATTAACCGCCTTCTTTGGTCTGTTGATTGCGTATATCGTTGTCCGTCAGCAATTTTACGGTAAGAAAGTGATTGAGTTTGCAACCATGCTTTGCTTCGCCGTTCCGGGCACGGTTGCGGGGGTATCTTACATTCTTGCATTTAATGATGCGCCTATTTACCTCACCGGTACCGCGGCCATTGTTGTGATTTCCATGGTGATGCGTAACGTGCCTGTAGGCATTCGCGCAGGTATTGCAGGGCTAGGCCAGCTTGATAAATCGCTCGATGAAGCGTCACTCAGTTTGCGGGCTAACTCCTTTAAAACCATTGCTCATATTCTGTTGCCGTTATTACGACCAGCAATTCTCTCAACGTTGATTTACAGCTTTGTTCGAGCAATGACGACCGTCAGCGCCATTATTTTCTTGGTGACACCAGAAACACGGGTGGCAACGTCTTACATTCTGAATCGTGTAGAAGATGGTGAGTATGGCGTTGCGATCGCATATGGCT
>NZ_NDIO01000371.1:0-11545 GCF_002241085.1 Vibrio sp. V03_P4A6T147 | reverse complement strand
ATGCGTGATAAAGGGTATACCTATTCATTTGATATGCTCGGTGAAGCGGCGTTAACCACGGCCGATGCCAATAAATATTTCAAAGATTATTTGATGGCGATTGAGGCGGTTGGCCGCGAGAAATATGGCTTATCAACCAGCCCGGCACCGTCCGTATCAATCAAGCTTTCTGCATTGCATCCGCGTTATGAAGTGGCTAATCAAGAGCGCGTGCTGAGCGAGCTTTATAGCACACTGCTACAGCTTTTAGCCCGTGCTATCGAGCTGGATGTGGCGATCACTATCGATGCAGAAGAAGCAGACCGTTTAGAGCTGTCATTAAAGCTATTTGAAAAGATATATTGCAGTGAGCCCGTGAAAGGGTGGGGGAAATTTGGTTTAGTTGTACAAGCTTACTCTAAGCGCGCTTTACCCGTTTTAGTTTGGCTTAATGGGTTGGCGAAACAGCAAGGTGATGTGATCCCACTGCGTTTAGTCAAAGGGGCGTATTGGGATAGTGAAGTGAAGTGGTCTCAGCAAAGTGGCTACAGCAACTATCCGGTATACACACGTAAAGAAGCTACTGATGTAGCCTATTTGGCTTGCGCTCGTTTTCTTTTAAGCGAGGGTGTTCGTGGTCATATTTTCCCTCAATTTGCCAGTCATAATGCACAAACCGTGACCGCGATTGCGGTGATGTCACAACACAAAGATTTTGAGTTCCAGCGTCTGCATGGCATGGGTGATGCTCTTTATCATCATGCAATGAAAGCCTATCAACAATCGGTGCGAATTTATGCTCCAGTAGGTAGTCATAAAGACTTACTGCCTTATTTAGTTCGTAGATTGCTTGAAAATGGTGCGAACAGTTCGTTTGTGCATCGTTTAGTTGATGCTCGTTGTCCTATTGATACGTTAACGCAACATCCTGTCGATATGTTGCTCTCGTTTGATTCTTTACCAAATACCAAAATCCCTTTACCACCGCATATCTTTGCCGAGCGCGTTAATTCCTATGGCGTCAATATTGATATTGAAAGTGAGGCAACGCCTTTTGAAGCGAAAGTAGAATGTTGGCTCAGTAAACAGTGGCATGCTTCTCCTATCATCAATGGTGTTATTCAGTTCGAAAGCATGATCAAGGCAGGGGCATCGCCGGAAGTTGTGACTGCGCCTTATGACCGTAGGAAGCATGTTGGACAAGTGGTATTTGCCAACCTTGATCATGTTTCCGAAGCTATCTCAATAGCGGAGCAATCCTTTGCTGCTTGGAAGCAAGAAGAGCACAGCGTTCGCGCGGGCAAACTTGATAAACTTGCTGATTTACTCGAAGAGAACTTGGCTGAACTGGTCGCCATTTGTCATCACGAAGCAGGGAAAACCATTCACGATAGCATTGATGAAGTCCGCGAAGCGGTAGATTTTTGTCGCTATTACGCCAAACAAGTTTCCGCGTTAACACCCTTTGAAGTGACGAGTTTTGATAATGAAAAGCGAAAAGTGAGCCGTGAAGGTCGTGGTGTTTTCGTGTGTATTAGCCCATGGAACTTCCCTCTTGCGATTTTTCTTGGGCAAATCACGGCAGCGTTAGTTGCGGGTAATACGGTCGTTGCCAAACCCGCAGAACAAACTAGTTTGATTGCTTCGCGTGCCGTGGAACTGATGTTGGAAGCTGGCTTTCCTGCTGGCGTTATCCAATTGTTACCTGGACGTGGTGCAGAAATTGGCAGTGCGCTGACTTCTCACCCTGCCATTGCCGGTGTCGCGTTCACTGGATCAACGGCGACCGCACAACGTATCAATCAAGCTCTCGCTCAACGTGACGCCGCGCCAGTGCCGTTGATTGCAGAGACGGGTGGGCAAAACGCGATGATCGTTGATAGTACGGCTTTACCCGAGCAAGTGGTGAGAGATGTGATTCGTTCTGCCTTTGCTTCGGCTGGGCAGCGCTGCTCTGCATTACGAGTGCTATTTGTTCAACAGGATATTGCCGATCGCATCATCAGCTTGATTCATGGTGCGATGAATGAGCTCAAGATTGGTCTTCCTTACCTCCACAGTACAGATGTCGGCCCTGTTATTGATGAAAAAGCCAAACAAAAGTTGTTCTCTCACATTGAACAGATGACCAAGACACAGACCAAAGTTGCGCAATTAGAACTCAGTGCGGAGTGCCAACACGGCGATTTTGTACCGCCAGCGGCTTTTGAAATTTCAGATATTCACTGCTTAACCGAAGAACAATTTGGGCCGATCTTACATATCGTGCGTTTTAAAGCGCGTGAGCTGGCCGATGTCGTGCAGCAAATTAATCAAACTGGTTTTGGTTTAACCATGGGAATCCATAGCCGCAATGAAACGACGTATCGTTGGATAGAAAAACACGCCCGAGTAGGTAACTGTTACATCAACCGTGATCAAGTGGGTGCGGTGGTGGGCGTGCAACCATTTGGTGGGCAGGGGCTTTCTGGTACCGGACCAAAGGCAGGTGGCCCACATTACTTATACCGTTTTACTCAAACTGAATTTTCTCAGTAATAAAGGCTCAGGAGAATTAGCATGGTTCATCAAGTAACACGTTTTTCTGACGCTTTTTCAGCATGGGAAAATTGGAATATCACCGATTTTGATTCTAAATGTGAGTGCTTACTTTCATTTAAAAATCTACTAGAAAGCGCTATGCCACAACTGGCAACAGTGATTTCTTACCATCTTCATCAGGCATCGGCGCTGTTGGCGCATTCGCATCAATTGATCGGTCCTACTGGAGAAACCAATGAGCTATACACCGCAGGTCGGGGCGTGGCTGTGATCATCCAAGGTGAACACAGTGATAAAGCGCAACAGGCGGTGGCAGCTCAGCTTTGTGCCGCTCTTGTGGCAGGCAATAGCGTCGTCTTATGTAGTGACGATGCGATGTTGATTCGAACACTGCAAGCGGCATTTGAGCAGTCAACACTCCCTACTAATCTCATTCAGTTTACGTCTTTTGATGCTTATCATCCGTTGATGGCGTCGGACGTTCGAAGTGTAGGTTACGTTGGGAACACTTCGGTTGAGCGTAGCCTCAACCGTCAGCTAGCTGATCGTAATGGTGCGATTGTCAGCCTAGTTTCTGAAACGGACTTGAGCGCGATCCCCGTGGCTCATGATCCTCACTTATCGTTGCGCTTTATTACCGAGCGTACTCGCACAATAAATATAACAGCAGTGGGTGGTAATGCGACCTTGCTTGAGCTTGGTAGCGAAACCCATTAATCCTTTCTGTTTTATCCTCTTCTTCGGAAGAGGACATGGAAGGCGATCTTTTAAAGAGGACAAACACAATGGAAAATAGCTTTGCTATTACAACCACCTTTATCCTGTATCTTATTTTGATGCTGGCTATTGGTGTGGTTGCATACCTTCGAACGAAGAACTCCGCAGATTATTTCTTAGGAGGGCGATCACTGGGCCCTTGGCCTGCGGCTTTATCGGCGGGTGCATCTGATATGAGCGGTTGGTTATTGCTCGGTTTACCTGGTTACGCGTACGCCGCTGGTATTGAGGCTTTCTGGCTAGCGGGTGGCTTATTATTGGGCACATGGGCTAACTGGTTAGTGAATGCTAAGCGCTTGCGCACATATAGCATCACGACAGATTCATTAACATTACCTGAATTTTTATCACGCCGCTTTAATGATAAATCTAAACTGATTCAAACCATTTCAGCCTTCTTTATTTTGCTGTTCTTCCTCTTTTATACCAGTTCTGGCCTTGTAGCTGGCGGTAAATTATTTGAAACGGTATTTGGTTTAGATTATTCAACCGCAGTTATTATTGGCACCATTTGTGTGGTGTCTTATACACTGTTTGGTGGATTTTTAGCCGTTTCTTGGACTGACTTAGTGCAAGGCCTATTGATGGCAGCGGCATTAATGATTGTGCCCATCGCGGCAATCAACGGTGGTTTGGGTCAACTGAGTCAAGATCTATCCGCAATAAACCCAGAGCTATTGACGCTGTGGCATGATGTGAAAGGTGAGCCGTTAACGGGTGTTGCCATTATCTCATTAATGGCATGGGGGCTTGGTTATTTTGGTCAACCCCATATTTTGGCGCGCTTTAAAGCGTCTCGCTCAAATAAAGATCTCACCACAGCACGTCGTATTGCGGTCATTTGGACCGGTTTATCCATGGCGGGAGCCTTGTTGGTTGGCTTAGTTGGGCTTGTTTATGTGACGAACACCGGTTCGCTGGAGCTGGCAGATGGTGAAAAAATCTTCATGCTGCTAGTGAATGCGATTTTCCATCCAGTTATTGCAGGTATTTTGCTTGCGGCTATTCTTGCGGCAATTATGAGTACCGCTGACTCGCAATTATTAGTTTCTTCCTCTGCGTTAGCGGAAGATTTTTATAAGCAAGTCATCAAGCAAGATGCAACGTCGGAGGAGATAGTTCGTGTTGGCCGCTTTGCTGTGATTCTAATTTCCATCGTTGCGTTAGTGCTGGCCATGACACCAGATAGTTCCGTGCTCGGCTTAGTTTCGTATGCATGGGCGGGCTTTGGCGCCGCATTTGGCCCTGCAGTGGTATTGAGCCTTTATTGGTCTCGAATGAACCGCAATGGTGCACTAGCCGGCATTATTGTTGGTGGCGTGACAATTGTGGTTTGGAAACAACTGTCTGGCGGTTGGTTTGATGTGTATGAAATTGTTCCTGGGATCATTTTCTCTGTACTTGCGATCGTTGTGGTGAGCTTAGCGACAGCTGAACCCGAAGAAAGCGTGAGAGCACAGCACGTGACCTTTAAAAAGCAGCTGGTTGAACTAGATTGACATTCATACCGTTGTTCAATAACTAGCCCCTTTCTGAGGGGCTTTTTTGTAAAGGTTAGATTGTGTAGTGTGCTTAGCAGAAAATAAGGAGATTGGGATGGACGTTTTTTGAAGATAGCTCACGAAACACACACTAAAGTTTGAGAAAAATGAACCTGTAGGCGCAAAATGTGTCAATTATCAATAATGATGCAAATTGTAGGGATTATTGGACCATGTCAAAAGCTTATTGCACCTGTTGTCGTAAAGAGACACCACATAAAGTCGTGATGAAGCGCTGTCAGTCAGAACCTTGTTCAACGTGGCAAGGTGTTCAAAAGTTTTTTGCGCTCATTATACAAGGTGAACCTCATTACAAAATGGAAAAGCAAGGTTTTTGCCGAGTATGTAATCACCCATCAACATTAAGCCACACCGACTTCTCACGCGTCCGCGTTCTCTAAATACTTCCAGCACTGCGCTAAGTTTTTTGGCGTAGTGCGCCTCTCGCTCAAAAGATAATTTTGCTTTTATTCGGCTGACTAAGTTTGATTTAGTGCACATTCACGTGCCGTTCTATTGCACGAGTGTCAAGTATTGGGAACTTAGGCAAAGTAATAATCCATAGTTGTAATACTCTCAAGCCCATTACTTTGGTGAACAAGCTTCAAGGAGCATTGCAATGCAATTGAGTTTAAAGAGAAAAATGGTGTTCTCTGTGGTTGCTGCTATTACATTGACAGCCGCTGCATTGGTTATGGTTGGCTATCAAACCTTTAAAACCGACAGCTGGAGAGCGATTGAGAGTGAAGCGCGTAATACATTACAGGCTCATGCAAAAGGGATTGGTGACTGGTTTAATGGCAAACAAAAAACGCTGCTAGGATTAAAAAACGAAATCGAGCGTAATCCGCAATTAGACATTGTTCCTCACCTACGCCAAACCTTGGAGTCTGGTGAGTTTGGGCTGAGTTATTACGGTAATGAACAGGGCGATATGATCCGCAATGACGGATCGCGTAACCAAAATGGTTATGATCCCCGTGAGCGTGGTTGGTATAAAGAAGCCAAAGTCGCGGGTAAACCGATCACAACCGCCCCCTACGTCAGCGTTACCATGCAAACCTTAGTGGTGACATTGGCAGAACCTGTCCGTCAAAATGGCCAACTGATTGGCGTCGCCGCTTCCAATTTAGCTTTGGGTAAATTGATCAAGGACGTCTTAGCTATTGAGGTTCCCGGGAAGGGCAATGCTATTTTGGTGAATACCAAGGGGCTAATTGTTGCCCATCCCAATCAAGAGCTTATTTTAAAACCTACCCAAGAAATGGCCTCACAACTGACCATTCAAAGCATATCAGAGGCGGCAAATTCTCAATTACCACTCTTTGTTGATATTGATGGTCAGGCCAAAGTATTGATGGCGCAAAGTATTGAACATACCGACTGGCTGTTGGTTATGGTGATGGACAAAACGGTTCTTGAACAGCCACTCAATGACATGCTATTGAAACAGAGCTTGATTGGTTTGATGATTTTAGTGATCTTGGCATTAGCGACCTCATGGTTCGTCGCTCGTCAGTTGAATGAGTTGAGTAATATTGCTCAAGCTTTGTCAGATATCGCCGAAGGTGATGGCGATTTAACCCGTCGTTTAGCCGTTCGCAGCGATGATGAAGTCGGTATCTTAGCGGATAAGTTCAATAAATTTGTCGATCGCATCCATGTCATGGTGCAAAGCGTGCGTGATGTTTCCGTTTCCCTTAACCAAGGAGCGACACAGGCCGCGAGCTCAGCCAGTCAACGTAGTGAACGGATTCGTACTCAACAAGATGAAATTACTATGGTTGCAACTGCGGTAACTGAAATGGCGTCTGCGACCGCTGAAATCGCGGGCAATGCTGATAATACCGCTAAAAATGCCAATGAATCGGTTGAGCTTGGTGCACAAGGCTATCGCCAGATGCAGCAAAGCAAACAGTCAATCAATCAGTTAGCACAAGAGCTTAGCAGTGCTGTGGGTATCATTGGTGAATTAGAAGTGCACGCTAATGAGATTTCAACCATTCTGTCGACCATTCGCTCGATTGCAGAGCAGACAAATTTGTTGGCCTTGAATGCGGCGATTGAAGCGGCGCGCGCCGGAGAGCAAGGTCGTGGCTTTGCGGTTGTAGCTGATGAAGTCCGAGTGCTTTCTCAGCGTACTCATGCCTCTACCGAGGAGATCCAGTCTAAAATTTCCGGTTTGCAAAAGGTAACGACCAATGCTGTTTCTGTCATGACGGAAAGCCATAAACTGGTCGAAACAAGTGTGCAAGATGTGAACCATACAGGAGAAAGCTTACACGCAATCAGCGAAGCCATTCAGATGATCAGTGATATGGCGACACAAATTGCATCAGCAGCAGAAGAGCAATCTTTGGTGACAGCGGATATTAATGGCAACACCGAATCGGTACGTGAAGTCAGCGACCAACTCGCCAGTGATGCGCAAAATGCAGTGCAACAAGCTCATGAAATGCACCGTTTAGCGAATGAGTTAGATAAAGAAATTTCTCGCTTCAAACTGTAATCATCTCAACGTACTCAAAGTAAAGAGGCGATAAATAGATTACAACCAAGAAAGTGGGTGCTTGCTCACTTTCTTTTCCTTTTTTCTCCTCAGTCTTTTTATTCTAACGTTCCCCTATTCTATGTGATTTATATCACAATGCCTTGTGATGATAGGTTGGTTTAACGCTGTAAGCCATTATTGTATGCCATATCACTTTTTTTGAGCGCCGTGCAAAACCATGAGCCTAGACCGCATCGACCAACAGATTTTACGTATTTTGCACAGTAAAGGACGGCTTCCCGTTGTTGAGCTAGCAAAGTTGGTGAATTTAACCACATCTCCTTGTTCTGATCGTGTCAAACGCTTAGAAAAGGAAGGGTATATCAAAGGCTACCATGCAGAACTTTGTCCAGAAAAGTTAGGTCTGGATGTACAAGTGTTCATTCATATTCGATTGGATCAAACCAGTTTCTCTATTTTTGAGCGTTTTTCACAAGCAGTGGCGGACATCCCAGAAATTGAAGCATGTTATTCATTGTCCGGTGATTTTGACACCATGATCAAAGTGAGAGTGAAAGATATGAAAGCCTACCAAAGTTTTATGTCTGGCAAGTTGGGTACATTGCCGGGAGTGATTCAAACGCGCAGTGAATTTGTGATTGAAGAACATAAAGCCAGCTTTGGCATTAATCCTGAGCTCATTTCCAAGACGCTGCCTTAGCTGCGAATGAGGTGAAATACGGTGCAAGAAACAGAACAGCAACAGCCCTTAACTAAAGACGTTACGACACTTTTTACTAGATTAAAACAGCAGACAATAGCAGAGCCGTATCCTAGCCTTGAGCAAAGACGTATTTGGTTGCAGTGCTTAAAAAACGCGTTACTCAGTGAACAGGCCGCGCTCGTTGAGGCCTTAAATCGGGATTATGGTTATCGAAGTCGCTTTGATAGTACGGTTTGCGATCTGCTACCGGCCGTTTCACACATTAATTACACGCTAAAACACCTCAAATCGTGGACAAAATCGCAATCGCGTCATGCAGGTTGGCTATTACTGCCGTCGACAGTGAGCGTTCACTATCAACCCTTGGGTCTTGTGGGGGTGATTGTACCTTGGAATTTTCCTATCGTGCTCAGTATGGCTCCATTAGTTACCGCATTGGCAGCAGGTAATCGCGCTATGGTCAAATTGAGCGAATATACGCCCTGCACCAACCAAGTGTTGATGCGTATTTTTGCGACGGTCGATGAAGCGGTTGATACTGTAGAAGGTGGGGCTGACGTTGCCGCACAGTTCAGTGCGTTACCCTTTGATCATCTGTTATTTACGGGGTCAACACCGGTAGGTAAATTGGTTGCCCAAGCGGCTGCGAAAAACCTAACACCAGTAACGTTAGAGCTTGGCGGGAAATCCCCCGTGATCATTGCACCTGATGCTGACCTTGCGCGTAGCGTTGATAACATCATGCTTGGCAAAGCCATCAATGCAGGGCAGATCTGTGTTGCTCCTGATTATGTTTTACTGCCGGAAGGCAAACAACAAGCCTTTGTGGAGCTCTATCTGCAACGCTTTAAGCGCTATTTTTCCACTAAAGATGGCTATGATACGTCACATATTATTAATCAAACCCAGTTTGATAGGCTGCAACAATACTTAGACGATGCTAAACAAAAAGGGGCCACATTGCATCCCGTAGAAGGCGATGCAAAAGCGGGAACGTATCAATTTTTGCCTTGCTTAGTGACGAATTTGAAGGTTGATATGTTGTTATCCCAACATGAGATATTTGGCCCCATATTGCCGATATTGAGTTATCACAGTTTGGATGAAGCGATAGCTTATATCAACGCTCGCCCACGTCCGTTAGCTTTATATTTAATGAGTGATGATCACGAGGTGATCAAACAGGTTAGTACACAAACGCATAGTGGTGGCCTAGCTGTGAACGATACTCTGTTACATGTGGCCGCCGATGATGCCCCCTTTGGCGGTATTGGCGATTCTGGGGTTGGGCACTATCACGGGATTGAAGGTTTTAAGACCTTTTCACACGCCAAAACCGTATTGTTTTCTAAGCGTTGGTTGCCACGTAGCCAGTGGATGCTGCGTTATCGTTTAGTGATGCTGGCAATATTACGCAGGCTATTTATTCGCTAATCAATGGACCACACATTTTTAATATCAGGCCATCCCCAGTTGGTCAGTGCAACGTCTTTGAGCACACCCTGAAAACGTAATGTTTGCTTATGGTGGAACAAAGGGACGAGGCAGTATTCGTTGATCAAACTCGATGCTAGCGGTTCCAACGCGATAAGGTAGTGTGTCAATGGTGTCGTTGATCGAATGTCGATTAACGCTTTGAGCAGCCATTGGCTCTCTGCGGGGCCAATGCAATGGTGCAACATTGGGTTGCCAAATAAGTGGCTAAATGCACTGAAATGCCGGTTGTCATCTAAATTAATATTGGTGATAACTATGGTCTCGTACAATTTGCCTTGCTGGGCCAGAAAATTCAATTCTCGGTAGGAGTAAATGTTGACGGCAGCAGCCAGCCCCATCTCCTCTAAAATATGTTTCACACCGAAGGCGCAATGAATCAGTACCGTGTAGTCATAGACGGCAATCGAGATTTGATTTGGCAGGCTTGCTTTGGGCGCTGGTGGTCGCACCACAGGTTGCCATACTGGCAGTAGGTTACTGGCAACGACTGCGTCAAACTTAGTTGGTTGTTGTGCTAAATAGTGCTCTAGTTTTTCTCCAGATATCTCGGTAGCTAGGTAGCGTTTCTGATTTTCATTAAGAGGTGAATGAGCACCTTGATTGAACAAAATAAACATGCAACCATCTTCCACTCTTGATGATTGATTAGAGGTGATGATCGCCAGTTCTTCAACGTTACTCAGCTCTACATCGTGGTGGCAAGAGATGTTTTGTTGCTGATTTTTTTGTTTGATATGCATGCCTTGAGGGTACAACTCGTCTTCATTTAAAATCCAAATTGTGACGTGATCCGTTAAAGCTCGGCAGCCATAGAATTGGTCAAATGCGCTTAAAATGAGTTTGTGAGGTGAGTGATCTTGAACTTGAAATGGGCCACAACCTGTCACCATTGGGGAGTATGCATTGTTCACTTGGCTGGCTGGTTGAATTGAATATTTGACGCCAGAGAGCAACCCTGCAAATCCTAAATCAGATTGATTAAGAGAAAATACTACTTTTTGTGGTTGTGGTGCGCTTACATCAACCAAATGCGCGAGCTCTTTTTTGTACTCTTCCAAACTAGAGAGTTTGGCAAATAAACTCACGATCGTATTAGCATCAATCGGTGAGCCATCGTGAAACGTTAATCCGGGGCGAAGATAAAATACCCACTGAAAATGTTGTGCATCATACTCCCAGTGATGGGCTAATTCTGGATGAAAGCGTCCTTGTTCATCACACTGGATGAGGCAGCAATAGATTTGCCTGAGCAGAAATCGCTCACTACTACGCTGTATTTGATGGGGCACTAGCCGTTCAAATGGTCGTTTATACGTCAGTTGAATGTGTAAGCGACCTTCGCGAATAGATGCGCCGGAAGTACTTTGCAACAAACGCCCAAACACTACCTCATCATTATCCAGTATGGTTAAGGCTTTTTCATATTTCCCAGCCAAAATTTGCTCTTTCGCGAGCATTTGTTTGATTGTGTCTAAATCGAGGTTCAGGCGCAGTATCGAGCGTTGGTTACGTCCGACTTTGGGTTGCCACTTGAGCCAACCTTGTTGCTGCATTTTAGCCACCAGATTTCGTGCATGACGCGGTGAGGTGAATAAACATTCTGCAACCTGTGTTAACGACACTTTAATCTCTTGACCCACACCAAGCACGGTCAGGCGTGTGTAATAACGTAATAAAGTAAGATCAGACACTCGCAAATCCTCTGGATGAAAGGGAAGAGATAGGCAGTTCAGTTCTTCGCACGGCCTTGCGCTTTGCCCTCCTTGATGGTCAAGTTGTTTGGGTATAGTAGCGAATTTATGAAGAACTAAATAAGAAATATTAATGATCATTTGTTCCTCATTTATTGATTTTTAGTTTTTAAATATCGTTTTAAGGCTAATTTCGATGATATGAGGAATTAAAAAATAAAAAATTCTCAGTTTTTGTATTCCTTGTTTTGATTCACAATCAACGCATCGATAGCTGAGGAGGTGAATGATGAACGACCCCATA
>NZ_NDIO01000084.1:0-11628 GCF_002241085.1 Vibrio sp. V03_P4A6T147 | reverse complement strand
CATTTGCACCAGTTTCTATCGAAGAAGGCCAAGACCTTGTTTTCAATGCAACTTTTGAAGTATATCCAGAAGTTGAGTTAAAAGGTCTAGAAAACATCACTGTTGAAAAACCAGCGGTTGAAGTGAAGGAAGAAGACGTTGCTGAGATGCTAGAAACGTTACGCAAGCAACAAGCAACGTGGAAAGAAGTAGACGCAGCTGCGGAAGCGGGTTCGCGCGCGACGATCGATTTTGTTGGTTCTATTGATGGCGTTGAGTTTGAAGGCGGTAAAGCTGAAAACTTCCCTCTAGAAATGGGTGCAGGTCGCATGATCCCTGGTTTTGAAGACGGTATCGTTGGCAAAACCAAAGGTATGGAATTTGAAATCGACGTTAACTTCCCTGAAGATTACCACGCGGAAAATCTAAAAGGTAAAGCGGCGAAATTCGCAATTAAAATCAACAAAGTTGAAGTGCGTGAATTACCAGAGTTAAACGACGAGTTCGTTGCCAAATTTGGTGTCGCTGAAGGTGGCGTTGAAGCGCTGAAAGCTGAAGTTCGCAAGAATATGGAACGTGAACTTAAGCAAGCAGTAAAAAACCGCATTAAAGAGCAAGCGATTGAAGGTCTAGTAAAAGAGAACGATATCAATGTTCCTTCTGCACTGATCGATCAAGAGATCGACGTACTGCGTCAACAAGCTGCGCAACGCTTTGGCGGTAACCCAGAAGCGGCCGCTCAACTACCACGTGAATTGTTTGAAGAACAAGCAAAACGTCGCGTAGTGGTTGGCCTACTTCTTGGTGAAGTGATCAAGTCTGAAGAGCTAAAAGCTGACGAAGATAAAGTGAAAGCATTGATCGAAGAGATGGCAACAGCGTACGAAGATCCAGCTGAAGTAATGGCATACTATTCTCAAAATCAGCAAATGATGAACAACATGCGTAACCTTGCTCTAGAAGAGCAAGCAATCGACGCGATCATTGCTAAAGCACAGGTTTCTGAAAAGGCTGTTAGCTTCAATGAGCTAATGAACCAGCAACCTGCTTAATAAGCAATATGTAGCGTAGGTGGTTGACTACAGGTTAACTATTCTGCTAACAATGGTCCGTGTGATACCCATCATTCGGGCCATTTATTTTAGGGACATAACAATATGAGCTACCAAGAAAAAAACGCAATGTCGCCAATTTTTGACGCGCTAGTACCCATGGTGGTTGAGCAGACTTCCCGCGGTGAGCGCTCATACGATATTTATTCTCGCCTACTCAAAGAACGAGTGATTTTCTTAACGGGTCAAGTTGAAGATCACATGGCTAACCTTGTTGTAGCGCAGCTGTTGTTTTTAGAATCGGAAAACCCTGATAAAGATATTTTCCTCTACATCAACTCGCCAGGAGGTAGTGTGACTGCTGGTATGTCAATTTATGACACCATGCAGTTCATCAAGCCGAATGTTAGCACTGTTTGTATGGGCCAAGCTTGTTCAATGGGAGCATTCCTATTGGCTGGTGGCGCTCCGGGGAAACGTTATGTGTTGCCTAACTCACGCGTGATGATTCATCAGCCGTTAGGTGGTTTCCAAGGCCAAGCTTCGGATATCCAGATCCATGCTCAAGAGATCCTTACCATCAAGCAAAAACTCAACAAATTGCTTGCTGAGCATACAGGCCAACCGCTTGAAGTTATCGAGCGTGATACCGACCGTGATAACTTTATGTCTGCTGACCAAGCTGTGGAATACGGTTTAGTCGATGCAGTCTTGCGTCACCGCGGCGAATAACAGTTCTCAGAATTGTTTAACGCATTTTGGCGTAATTTGAGTTACACTCAGACGATTAAAAGTAAAGGCTAAGAGGTTAGCGAATGACAGACAAAAGCAAAGAGAGCGGTAGTAGTAAACTGTTGTATTGCTCTTTCTGTGGCAAAAGCCAGCACGAAGTTCGCAAGCTGATCGCCGGTCCTTCTGTTTACATCTGTGATGAATGCGTTGATTTATGTAACGACATCATTCGTGAAGAGATTAAGGATGTTCTGCCAAAAAAGGAATCTGAGGCGTTACCTACGCCGCATAAGATCCGTGAACATCTTGATGACTATGTGATTGGCCAGGAACATGCAAAAAAAGTGCTCGCAGTGGCCGTATATAATCACTACAAGCGTTTACGAAACGGTGATAAAACGAGCGATGGGGTTGAGTTAGGTAAGAGTAATATTCTTCTTATTGGCCCAACAGGTAGTGGTAAAACACTGCTTGCAGAAACATTAGCTCGTTTCCTAGACGTACCTTTCACAATGGCAGACGCCACCACATTAACTGAAGCAGGTTATGTCGGCGAAGATGTTGAAAACATCATCCAAAAGCTGCTGCAAAAATGTGATTATGACGTTGCAAAAGCGGAACGTGGTATCGTCTACATCGATGAAATTGATAAGATTTCTCGTAAAGCAGAAAATCCTTCAATTACCCGAGATGTCTCAGGTGAAGGGGTTCAGCAAGCGCTGTTGAAATTGGTGGAAGGCACTATCGCTTCGGTTCCGCCGCAAGGTGGCCGTAAGCATCCACAACAAGAGTTTTTACAGGTAGACACATCCAAAATCCTCTTTATCTGTGGTGGTGCATTTGCGGGCCTAGATAAAGTGATTGAACAACGTGTTGCGACAGGTTCAGGTATTGGCTTTGGTGCGGAAGTTCGCTCTAAAGATGAAACCAAAACTATCGGTGAGTTGTTCAATCAAGTAGAGCCTGAAGATTTGGTAAAATATGGGTTGATCCCTGAATTTATCGGTCGTCTTCCCGTAACGGCTACCTTGACAGAGCTGGATGAAGAAGCACTGATTCAAATCTTGTGTGAGCCGAAAAACGCGCTGACGAAACAGTACGCAGCCTTGTTTGAGTTAGAGAACGTTGACCTAGAGTTTCGTGAAGACGCATTGCGCGCCATTGCAAAAAAAGCAATGAACCGCAAAACGGGCGCACGTGGTTTACGCTCAATATTGGAAGGTGTACTACTCGAAACCATGTATGAACTGCCATCGGTAAACGATGTCAGCAAAGTGGTTATCGATGAATCAGTCATTAATGGTGAATCACAACCGCTACTAATTTACAGCGGAAATGAGAGCCAAGCGGCTGGCGCAGAGTAAATCTCAATCAGAAATATTTAAAGGAGGTAGCAAATACCTCCTTTTTTTTATTCTGTTATTGAATCCAGTGAGTTAGCCCCCATATACTCGGTAATCAGTTGAAGCGGAAGAGAGAATAATATGAACTTGGAACGTTCCGAGCGTATCGAGATCCCCGTACTACCTCTACGTGACGTGGTGGTTTATCCTCACATGGTCATTCCTTTGTTTGTTGGCAGAGAAAAATCCATCCAATGCCTTGAAGCGGCGATGGATAACAACAAGCAAGTGTTACTTGTGGCACAAAAGCAAGCGGAAACCGACGAACCGAAAATTGAAGATCTTTTTGAAGTCGGGACAGTTGCAACGATTTTACAACTTCTGAAATTACCTGACGGTACCGTGAAAGTGTTGGTTGAAGGCCAACAGCGAGCGAAAATTGATCGCTTCATCGAGCGTGAATTTTTCTCCGCAGAAGCGCAGTATCTTGTCACTCCTGAGTTGGATGATAAAGAGCAGGAAGTCGTCGTTCGCAGCGCAATCAACCAATTTGATGGTTTTATCAAACTCAACAAGAAAATCCCGCCTGAAGTATTAACGTCGTTAAATGGGATTGATGAAGCAGCGCGTTTGGCTGATACCATCGCCGCTCACATGCCATTGAAATTGATTGAAAAACAAAAAGTTCTCGAAATTGTTGATGTCAGTGAACGTTTGGAATTTTTAATGGGACAAATGGAAGCGGAGATCGACTTATTACAGGTTGAAAAACGAATTCGTGGTCGCGTTAAAAAGCAGATGGAAAAATCTCAGCGTGAGTATTACCTCAACGAGCAGATGAAAGCGATTCAGAAAGAATTAGGTGAGATGGATGACGCACCTGATGAATTTGAAATGCTGAAGAAGAAGATTGACGATTCCAAAATGCCGCAGGAAGCGCGCCAAAAAACGGAACAAGAGCTGCAGAAATTGAAGATGATGTCTCCAATGTCTGCAGAAGCAACCGTTGTGCGTAGCTATATTGATTGGATGGTCAATGTTCCTTGGGCAAAACGTTCAAAAGTTAAGAAAGATTTGGCAAAAGCTGAAGAGATTTTAAATGCCGATCACTACGGTTTAGATCGTGTCAAAGAGCGTATTTTAGAATATCTCGCGGTACAAAGTCGTATCAACAAGCTGAAAGGGCCAATTTTGTGTCTTGTTGGTCCCCCGGGCGTTGGTAAAACGTCTCTTGGCCGCTCGATAGCGGCGGCAACAGGTCGACAATATACCCGTATGGCGTTAGGTGGAGTGCGTGATGAAGCAGAAATTCGTGGTCACCGCCGTACTTACATCGGTTCTCTTCCGGGTAAGTTGATTCAAAAAATGGCGAAAGTTGGCGTGAAAAACCCACTGTTCCTGCTTGATGAAATCGACAAAATGTCTTCAGATATGCGTGGTGACCCATCTTCCGCATTGTTGGAGGTGCTTGATCCTGAACAAAATAGCACCTTTAACGATCACTATTTAGAAGTGGACTATGACTTGTCTGATGTCATGTTTGTTGCGACATCAAACTCAATGAACATCCCAGGTCCGCTGCTTGACCGTATGGAAGTTATCCGCCTTTCCGGATATACAGAAGACGAAAAGCTGAATATTGCTAAACGCCATCTAGTGACTAAGCAAGTTGAGCGGAATGGTTTGAAGCCTCATGAAATTGTTATCGAAGATTCAGCCATCATTGGTATTATCCGTTATTACACACGTGAGGCGGGCGTACGAAGCTTAGAGCGAGAGATTTCAAAAATTTGCCGTAAAGCGGTGAAGAAAATCTTGTTGAATAAAGACATAAAAACCGTGGTAGCCAACCAAGAGAATTTAAAAGAGTTTCTAGGTGTGCAACGTTGTGATTTTGGCAAAGCCGACGACAGTAACCAAATTGGCCAAGTTACGGGTTTAGCATGGACAGAAGTAGGCGGTGATTTGCTGACTATTGAAACCGAATCAATGCCTGGCAAAGGCAAGTTGACGCAAACTGGTTCTCTGGGCGAGGTGATGCAAGAATCCATTCAAGCTGCGATGACGGTGGTTCGCGCACGCGCTGAGAAATTAGGGATTAACGCTGATTTCTATGAAAAGCGTGACATTCACGTTCACGTGCCAGAAGGCGCAACACCAAAAGATGGCCCAAGCGCGGGTATTGCTATGTGTACGGCGCTTGTCTCTAGCTTGACGGGTAATCCTGTGAAAGCGGAAGTCGCGATGACGGGTGAGATAACGTTGCGTGGTGAAGTATTACCTATCGGCGGTTTGAAAGAAAAACTGCTCGCAGCACATCGTGGTGGTATCACCACCGTATTGATCCCAAAAGAGAATGAGCGTGATTTGGAAGAGATCCCTGCAAATGTGATTGCTGATCTAAAAGTCATTCCCGTTCAATGGATTGATGAAGTTTTGAAGATCGCACTTGAACGAGACCCTTCTGGGGTTGAATTTGAAGCTAAAAAATAGTGATGTGCAGCAAAAATAAGTAAAAGATCACGCTGATAGGCTTAAAAAGGCTTGTCAGCGTTTTTTTTGGGCGCTAACGTAAGCCCCTATAGCTTGCAGCCCAGATGTAATAAGGCTTCAAGCTAGTTTGGGAACTTAATGGAACGAAAAGTCACCGTTAAAAAATAATAATGGGTGACGCAAAGGGGAATCACAGTGAATAAAACACAATTAGTAGAAAAAATCGCAGAAAACGCTGACATCTCTAAAGCATCGGCAGGCCGTGCTCTTGATGCATTCATCGAAGCCGTTAGTGGCACTCTTCAATCTGGCGATCAAGTAGCGCTTGTTGGCTTTGGTACATTTAGCGTTCGCACTCGTGCAGCGCGCACGGGTCGTAACCCTAAAACGGGTGAAGAGATCCAAATCGCAGAAGCAAAAGTACCTGCTTTCAAAGCAGGCAAAGCGCTTAAAGACGCTTGCAACTAATCAAAATCGTTATTTTTTGCGGCTTAAGCGCAAAATTAATTCGAACCTTTTGAAATTATGCGCATCCTACTGATGCGCATTTCTTTTTCTGATATTATCGCGCTATTCAATTTTTAGGCTGAAGTGTGAAGCTTCTTATCCGGAGAGCAGTTAGATTATGATGGATCGATTACGCGAAGGCGTGAACAGCATCGCGGTGAAAATTATTCTAGGAATGATTATCTTATCATTCGTATTCGCAGGTGTCGGTAGCTACTTGGTCAGCGGTGGCAGTAATGCTGCGGCTAAAGTTGGCAATAGTGAGATTGGCCGTGGTGAATTTGAACAAGCGTACCAGAACGAGCGCAATCGCATGCAATCCCAATTAGGGGATTATTTTGCTAACTTGCTCGCTGATCCTCAGTATGTCGAGTCATTTCGTAAGTCAGTGCTTGATCGTATGGTTAACGATTTATTGTTGGAGCAGCATGCACAATCACTAGGTTTACGAGTGAGCGATGATCAGGTTCGTAAAATGATTTTAGACATGCCCCAATTCCAGACTGGCGGTAAGTTTGACCAAGAAATCTATCAAGCGGCTCTTCGCCGTGCAGGTTTCTCTGCTGAAAGCTTTGCAGAATATCTACGTCGTGATCTTATCCGTAACCAGTTACTTAGTGCTATCCAAGGTAGTGAATTTACGTTGCAGGGTGAGGTTAATCAGCAAAGTGAACTGATCTCTCAAACCCGTGATATCCGTGCGCTCACATTGTCACTCAGCGACTTTGCTAAAAATGTTGAGTTGAGTGATGAAGAAATTACTCAATATTATCAACAAAATGCAGAGCGCTATACCCGTCCAGAGCAGGTTAAAGTGGCTTATATCGAGCTTTCTGCCCAACAATTGAAAGACCAAATTGTAGTGTCTGATGAACAGGCCGAGCAGTACTACCAAGAGCATTTAGACAAATACTCCACTCAAGCACAGCGTAAAGTAAGCCATATTTTGGTTCAAGGTGATGATAAAACTAAAGCGCAGGCGATTCTCGATGAACTGAATGCTGGCGCTGATTTCGCGACTTTAGCGAAAGAAAAATCAGAAGACGTAGGAAGCGCAGAAGAGGGTGGTTCGCTAGGTTGGATTGAACATGATGTGATGGACCCAGCTTTTGAACAAGCAGCCTTTGCTATCGAACAGATAGGGGATATCACAGGGTTGGTCAAATCTGAATTTGGCTATCACATTATCCGTCTTGATGATGTTAAAGCCCCTATCGCACAGCCCTACGCACAGGTTGCCTCTGAAATCAAAGCTGAAATGGTAGACCAAAAGGCCGCTGATCAGTTTTATGAGTTGCAGACTAAGCTAGAAAAAGTGGCATTTGAATCACCTGACTCTCTGGATGAAGCAGCAAACGCTATCTCAGCTAAGATTCAGAAAACCGATTTTATTTCTCAGCAAGATGCGCCTGAAATTCTTAAAAATCCAGCTGTTCTTCAAGCTATTCTAAGCCCAGAGGTAAAAGAAGATAGGCTCAATTCTGAGGTATTAGAAGTTGCCCCAGAACACGTTATCGTTGTTCGTGTTGATGATGCTCGGGAACAAATAGTTCTTCCTTTGGCTGAAGTGAAAGAGCAAGTGGTTACTCAGCTTTCTAAAGTCAAAGGCGAACAACAAGCGATTGAGTTAGCCACAAAATTGATTGATACCCTAAAGCAAGGTGACCAATCCTTATTGGAACAGCGTGGGTTAAAATTTGCTGAGTTGGAAATGATTGATCGTAGCTCTCCATTGGCGAGTACGGTGTTTTCTCTCCCTAAACCCGCTACAGATAGTGTGGTTTACGGTCAAGCGAAAGCAATGAACGGTGATATTGTTCTTGTTGAACTACATAAGGTTGAGGCTAAAGTCACACCTCAGTACAACGATCAAATTACGGCTCAGTTAGAGCGCATCGGTAGCCAACGTGATTTGGCTGCGATACTTACAACTTTGCGTAAAAATACAGACATTGAATATTATGTTGTGAGCCAATAAAGGCTAGTAATGTAATTGATATGAAACTCAAAATGGGCTGCTTATGCAGCCCATTTCAATTTCTACCTTTTTGATTCCCTCTCATTTCCAAGCTCAATTAATATTGGTACCCATTAATAAACAAGGAAATGTTCATATGAAATTGAAAACAAAACTCGGGTTGTTACTTCTAAGTATCGTATTGCCTCTTTCACCGACATTAGCAGAAGAAAAGGTGGTAGAAACGCACCAAGGCATTGAAATTACGGTTAATATAAATCAGGCTTCCGCTGAGGAAATTGCTACTTTGTTGAAAGGTATTGGACTTAAAAAAGCACAAGCGATTGTTGAATATCGTCAACAAAATGGCGATTTTAAAACCAAAGAAGATCTGAGCTTGGTGAAAGGCATTGGTGCCGCTACTGTCAGGCAAAACGCTGAGCGTATCATTTTATAAAAGTCTCTATCAAAAGCGTCGCCCCCTAAAAGCGACGCTTGTATCACTGTGAAATTTCAGTCATATCACCATTCCTTCCTAGCGCCTGTAACGGATAAGCACTATAATTTGTCGCCGACAAAAGCGAGCAAGCAAGCCGCATAAAAACTAAGTGGAGTAAATCATGTCCTCTCACACTCCGGTAATTACCGTAGATGGACCAAGTGGTGCAGGTAAAGGCACTCTTTGTATGTTGTTGGCTAAGAAATTAGGCTTTCATTTGCTCGATTCTGGAGCTATTTACCGCGTTCTTGCATTGGCGGCGATTCACCACGGTGTGGATACGGAGTCGGAAGAAGCGCTTGTTCCTCTGGCGACACATTTAGATGTCCAATTTATCGCAGAAGGCGACTTGGTTAGAGTGATTCTTGAAGGTGAGGACGTATCGAAAGAATTGCGCAAAGAAGAGACAGGAATGGCGGCATCAAAAGTAGCGGCATTGCCTAGAGTTCGTGAGGCATTATTACGTCGCCAACGAGCCTTTGCGAAAGGGCAGGGACTGGTTGCTGATGGACGTGATATGGGCACAGTTGTGTTTCCTCAAGCAGAAGTGAAAATATTCCTCGATGCCAGTGCGCAAGAGCGAGCCCAACGTCGCTTTAAGCAGTTGCAACTCAAAGGGCTAGATGTTAAATTTGACGCCCTTTTAAGCGAGATCCAAGAGCGTGACGACCGAGATCGTAACCGCCCAGTGGCCCCATTACGCCCTGCAGAGGATGCGCTATTGCTTGACTCAACCTCAATGTCTATCGACGAAGTTGTAGAAGAAGCATTACAATACGTAGAATCTAAGCTGGCAGAGTAGTTCTGCTAGGTAAGAGCGTCGGTCGCAAGGATGATGACTGGCGAATTTAATAACCCCATGCGGTAGGATACCCATGGAAGTTTAATTATTGAAGATTAAATAAATGACTGAATCTTTTGCTCAACTCTTTGAAGAGTTTTTAAACGAAACACAATTTCAACAAGGTACAATCGTTAAAGGTACTGTAGTCGCTATCGAGAATGGTTTCGTTCTTGTTGACGCTGGTCTTAAGTCTGAGTCTGCTATCCCTGCTGAACAGTTCAAGAACGCTGCTGGCGAACTTGAAGTTGAAGTTGGTTCTGAAGTAGACGTTGCTCTAGACGCTGTTGAAGATGGTTTCGGTGAAACTCAACTTTCTCGTGAGAAAGCTAAGCGTCATGAAGCTTGGATCGTTCTTGAGAAAGCTTACGAAGAAGCTGAAACTGTTATTGGTATTATCAATGGTAAAGTTAAAGGTGGCTTCACTGTTGAACTAAACGGTATCCGTGCTTTCCTTCCAGGCTCTCTTGTTGACGTGCGTCCTATCCGTGACACTACTCACCTAGAAAACAAAGAGCTAGAGTTCAAAGTTATCAAACTAGACCAGAAACGTAACAACGTTGTTGTTTCTCGTCGTGCTGTTATCGAATCAGAAAGCAGCGTTGAACGTGACGAACTTCTTGAAACTCTACAAGAAGGCACTGAAGTTAAAGGTATCGTTAAGAACCTTACTGACTACGGCGCATTCGTTGACCTTGGTGGTGTTGATGGTCTTCTACATATCACAGATATGGCTTGGAAACGCGTTAAACACCCATCAGAAATCGTTAACGTTGGTGACGAAATCCTAGTTAAAGTTCTTAAGTTTGATCGTGATCGTACTCGCGTATCACTAGGTCTTAAGCAACTTGGCGAAGATCCATGGGTAGCTATCGCTAAGCGTTACCCAGAAGGTCATAAACTATCTGGCCGTGTAACAAATCTAACTGACTACGGCTGCTTCGTTGAAATCGAAGAAGGCGTTGAAGGTCTAGTACACGTTTCTGAAATGGATTGGACTAACAAGAACATCCACCCATCTAAAGTTGTTAATGTTGGCGACGAAGTTGAGGTTATGGTTCTTGATATCGACGAAGAGCGTCGTCGTATCTCTCTAGGTCTTAAACAGTGTAAAGCTAACCCATGGCAGTCATTCGCTGAAGCGCAAGCTAAAGGCGACAAAGTTACTGGTAAGATCAAGTCTATCACTGACTTCGGTATCTTCATCGGTCTAGACGGCGGCATCGACGGTCTAGTTCACCTATCTGACATCTCTTGGAACGTTCCTGGAGAAGAAGCGGTACGTGATTACAAGAAAGGCGATGAAATCTCTGCAGTTGTTCTAGCAGTAGATGCAGAGCGTGAGCGTATTTCTCTTGGCGTTAAGCAAATGGAAAACGACCCGTTCAACGCATATGTTGCTGATAACAAAAAAGGTACTCTAGTTAACGGTACTGTTACTGCAGTTGACGCGAAAGGTGCTACAATTGAACTTGTAGACGGCGTTGAAGGTTACATCCGTGCTTCTGAAGCATCTCGTGACCGTATTGAAGATGCGTCTCTAGTCCTAAGCGTTGGTGACAGCGTTGAAGCGAAATTTACTGGTGTAGACCGTAAAAACCGCGTAATCAACCTATCTATCAAAGCTAAAGATGAAGCTGATGAGCAAGAAGCAATGGCTACACTGAACAAAGCTGATGAAGGTGCGTTTGGTAATGCTATGGCTGATGCATTCAAGGCTGCTAAAGGCGAATAATCTAACTCGCTAAAAGGGGCCGTAAGGCTCCTTTTTTTTCAGTTAGTGCCTACTTTGATAAGTAATGAGGGAAACTATGACTAAGTCTGAATTGATAGAAAGACTCTGTGCTGAGAAAACGCACCTATCTGCTAAAGAAATTGAAGACGCTGTGAAAGATATTCTTGAACATATGGCATCAACTTTAGAAAGCGGAGAGCGAATCGAAATTCGCGGATTTGGTAGTTTCTCTTTGCACTATCGTGAGCCTAGAGTAGGTCGTAATCCTAAAACCGGTGATAAAGTGGTGTTGGATGGCAAATTCGTCCCTCATTTCAAGCCAGGTAAAGAGTTACGTGAGCGAGTTAATGAGAATATCTAAAGCGATTTAGAGAGTATTCTAAAAAACGGCATACAGTTTAAGTATGCCGTTTTTTTAAGAAAGGAATCCATAATAGACATGGTTTGTAAGGCCATTTTCCTGCATAATCAGACCAGATCAATACTGGAT
>NZ_NDIO01000020.1:0-11629 GCF_002241085.1 Vibrio sp. V03_P4A6T147 | reverse complement strand
ACCTATAGCTTATGGTGCAAAAGGTCAAGTTGTTGGTGAAAAATCATGTTGCAATGGGATTTACCACCTAATCATCTAGATTAATATAATATATTCAATGAGATAGAATTTTTGTTGTTACAGTTTGTTAACGTGGGTAATCTCATGGAATAAGAATTAGCCATAAAAAAGGCCAGCATTAAATGCTGGCCAAAAAGTAGAACGTTGGAAGGAATCATCGCTGCTTAGCGCTCTGGATCACCTTGAACCAGCGAAAAGAGCGCGAGGCACTAGGCTGAAAGCATCAATGAGTCGGCTTTCGCTTCTAAGTTGGTGTTGCCCATCAAGTAAGCGTCGATCTCGCGTGCGCACTCGCGCCCTTCATTGATACAACGTACGACTAACGATTGTCCTGTACGCATATCACCTGCAGCGAAAACACCTTTTTGGTTGGTCGCAAAACCTTGTGTTGCCACATTGCCACGCTCATCTAACTTGATATCAAGCTGAGCAAGTACACCATGTGGTTCTGGATGTAAAAAGCCCATAGCAAGGAAAGCCATATCACACGCAATAATACGTTCACTGCCCGCGACTTCATCAAAGTTCGGGCGCTCACCCGGTTTTGCATCTTGCCAAACGATATCAGCAACACGTAGCCCCGTGACTTGACCTTGCTCGTTGCCGAGGAACTCTTTGGTCAGAATATTCCAATGACGTTCGCAGCCCTCTTCGTGGGAGGTTGAGGTGCGCAAAATCATTGGATATTGCGGCCAAGGCATGTTGGCTGGGCGTTTATTGGCCGGGATCGGCATGATTTCAACTTGCGTGATGCTTGCGGCGCCGTGTCGGTTTGAGGTTCCGACACAGTCAGAACCAGTATCACCACCACCAATTACCACCACATGTTTGCCCTTAGCGTGGATCTCATCAGTTTTAAGATCCATGTTATTCGCGCGGCGGTTATTTTGTGCCAGAAACTCCATCGCAAAATGAACCCCTTTTAACTCGCGCCCCGGAATCGGCAGGTTACGAGGCACGGTAGAGCCACCAGTAAGCAAGATGACATCAAACTCTTGGCGCAGTTGTTGTGCGTTGATATCAACACCGATATGTGCGTTTACTTCAAACTTGACGCCCGCTTCTGCCATCAAATTGATTTTGCGATCAATAACGTCCATACCCAGTTTGAAATCCGGAATGCCAAAACGCAGCAGGCCGCCGACTTTTTCATCACGTTCAAACACAGTAACTGAGTGACCCGCGCTGTTCAGCTGCTCAGCTGCGGCCAAGCCTGCTGGGCCAGAGCCAATGATGGCGATGGTTTTTCCAGTACGAGAACGCGGCTTTTTCGCTTTGGCATAGCCTTCGCGATAAGCCGTTTCCACGATGGTTTTTTCGATATTACAGATGGTAATGGGATCTTGGTTGATCCCGAGTACGCACGAACTTTCACAAGGAGCAGGGCACACGCGACCCGTAAACTCGGGGAAGTTATTGGTTGAGCTTAAGATCTTCCAAGCTTCTTCCCAACTATCACGATAAACGGCATCGTTAAATTCAGGAATAATGTTACCGATAGGGCAACCGTTATGGCAAAACGGTACTCCGCAGTCCATGCAACGAGACGCTTGAGTATTAATTTTGCTACCAAACTCTTCATTGAGGACAAACTCTTGGTTGTTTTGAATGCGAACCGTTGGATCGAGCTTTTTTGGCAGCTCGCGGCCATGTTCTAAAAATCCAGTAGGCTTACCCATTTATACGGCCTCCACTTCTTCCGTTTGTACTTGCGCAGCTGCAGCCTTGCGTTTTTGAAGAACCGCTTTGTAGTCACGCGGCATCACTTTTACCATTTGGGTAAGGTTTGCTTCAAAATTATCAAGGAATAACTGAGCCACTTCACTTCCTGTGAACTGAACATGCTTGTTGAGCATCTCACGTAGCAGATCGGTATCTTCTTGTTGCAGTGGGTCGAGATCAACCAATTCAGCGTTAAGCTTAGTTTCGAAGTCTCCATGTCGATTCCACACGTAGGCTACACCGCCGCTCATACCAGCCGCAAAGTTACGTCCTGTCGAACCGAGGATCACTGCGACTCCACCTGTCATGTATTCACAGCCGTGATCGCCGATACCTTCTACGACCACTTTAGCTCCTGAGTTACGCACGCAGAAACGTTCTCCAGCAAGGCCGCGAATATAGGATTCACCAGAAGTTGCGCCATAGAAACAGACGTTACCCACCACGATGTTATCTTGCGCAATGATGGTTGAGCGCGTGTCAGGGTAGAGTACTAACGTACCGCCAGATAAACCTTTGCCCCAATAATCGTTGGCATCACCTTCTACTTCAAACGTTACACCTTTAGCAAGGAATGCACCGAATGATTGTCCTGCGGAGCCGTTGAATTTAACTTTCATTGGCTGAGGTAGACCTTGGTCTTTGTATACCTTCGATATTTCGTTCGACAGCATAGTACCCGTGCTACGGTCAGTGTTGACGATAGGGAAGACTGCGTTAACCGCTTCGCCTTTTTCAAGCGCGGGGTTGGCTATTTGAATTAGCTGACGATCTAGTACGTTTTCTAGATGATGATTTTGTTTGGTTTGGCAATAAACACCATCTTCTGCACGAGGCTCTTGAATGTACAACACTGGTGACAAATCGAGGTTTTTGTATTTCCAGTGGTTGATGTTGTCACGCACTTTCAGTTTATGCGATTGGCCAACCATTTCATCGATAGTACGGAAACCCAGTTCTGCCATGATTTCACGTAAGCCTTGCGCCATGTATTGGAAGAAGGTGACCACATCGTCTACGCGGCCATCAAAGCGCTCACGCAAGGTTTTGTTTTGTGTCGCAATCCCTACTGGGCAGGTGTTTTTATGACACTTACGCATCATGATACACCCTTCAACCACTAGCGCAGCGGTGGCAATTCCCCACTCTTCCGCGCCTAACAATGTCGCCATTGCAAGGTCACGTGGTGTTTTCATCTGACCGTCACTTTGCACCACAATGCGATTACGCAGGCCATTTTTAAGCAAGGTTTGGTGCGTTTCAGCAAGGCCGAGCTCCCAAGGTAAGCCTGTGTGACGAATCGAAGACATCGGTGATGCACCCGTGCCGCCATCATAGCCAGCAATTAATACCACATCCGCTTTGGCTTTAGCCACACCGGAGGCGATAGTACCAACCCCGGCTTCGGAAACTAATTTCACGTTGACGCGGCCGGTACGGTTCGCGTTTTTCAAATCAAAGATCAGCTGCGCCAAATCTTCGATCGAATAGATATCGTGATGTGGTGGTGGTGAAATAAGACCGACTCCCGGAGTCGAGTGGCGTGTCGCGCCGATCCAATCATCGACTTTATCACCCGGCAGTTGCCCACCTTCACCTGGTTTCGCGCCTTGAGCCATTTTGATCTGTAGTTCATCGGCATTGGTGAGGTAGTAGGAGGTCACGCCAAAACGACCAGAAGCGACCTGTTTAATTGCAGAGCGTTCCCAATCGCCATTTTCTTTGCGTTCAAAGCGTGCTGGATCTTCACCGCCTTCACCCGAGTTGGATTTCGCGCCAATACGGTTCATCGCCACGGCTAACGTTGAGTGCGCTTCGTAGGAGATTGAACCAAACGACATGGCACCGGTTGCGAAGCGTTTTAAAATACGTTCAATCGGTTCCACTTCCTCAATGGGAATCGAACCGGCTGGATTTTTAACAAAATCAAGCTGGCTACGCAGCGTGGCAGCGTTGTCGCCTTGGTCATCTACCGCTTTCGCGTATTGCTTGAACTGCACATAATCTTTGTTGCGTGTTGATTGTTGCAGCAACGAAATCGTCTCTGGGTTAAACAGGTGTTTTTCGCCACGCTGTTTCCACTGATAAACGCCGCCCACATCCAACACTTGCACTGGAACTTCGCGAGTCGGGTAGCCCACGCGATGGCGAACTAACACCTCTTTTGCGATGTCATCAATGGTCAAACCTTGGATGCGCGATACAGTGCCAGTGAAGTACTTATCTACCACTGATTTGCCGATGCCCAACGCTTCAAAAATTTGCGCACCGTGGTAAGACTGCAGTGTGGAAATGCCCATTTTGGAGAAGATCTTCAGTAGCCCGCCGTTGATGCCTTTGCGGTAATTGTCAAACAGATCTTTCGCTGCAATGGTCGGGTCGAGTTTTTTAACTCGTTGTAAATCGATAATGGTTTCAATGACTAAATACGGGTTAACCGCATTTGCGCCATAGCCAATCAATGTCGCAAAGTGGTGCGTTTCACGCGCGTCGCCGGTTTCTACCACTATGTCACATTTAGCTCGTAAGCCTTTTCGGATCAGGTGGTGATGAACCGCACCGACAGCCAGCATTGCAGGGATCGCCGCATGGTTTGAGTTTACCGCGCGGTCGGTCAATAAAATAATCGAGTAACCATCGATAACCGCATCTTCTGCATATTGGCAAATGCGTTTCAGCGCGCGTTCCAATTTGCCTTGATCTTCACTGGCTTGAAATACGATATCTAAGGTTTTCGCTTGCAGATGTTCGTTATCAATAGCACGCAGTTTCTCAAGCTCAGAGTTGGAAAGAACCGGAGATTCCAATTCGACTTTTAAGCAGTGCAGAGGGGTTTCTGTCAGTAAGTTCTGATCTTTACCGAGGTAAGTATTGAGCGACATCACCATTCTTTCACGGATCGGGTCGATCGGTGGGTTGGTGACCTGAGCAAACAGTTGCTTAAAGTAGTTGGAGAGATGCTGTGATTGATGCGAAAGCACTGCCAGAGGCCAGTCTGCCCCCATGGCCGAAAGCGGTTCATAACCGGTTTTTGCCAAAGGAAGAATGATTTCATTCACCTCTTCTGAGCTGACGCCAAACGACTGTTGGCGGGACATTAGACGCTCAGGAGCAGGTTGGCTGTACTGGTTGCTCGCTTCAGGCAGTTTTTTCAAGCTGAGGAGGTTCTCTTCAACCCATTTGGCGTAGGGCTGAGCATTCGCAATGCTGTCTTTCACTTCCTCATCAGAAATGATGCGTCCTTGCTCTAAATCAGCGACAAAGATACGTCCGGGCTGTAAACGGCCGCGGTATTCCACGTTCTCTGGTGCAATTTCAACCACGCCAGATTCTGAAGCCATGATCAGAAAATCATCTTTAGTCACGGTATAACGTGATGGGCGCAGGCCGTTACGGTCCAGTGTTGCGCCAACTTGTACACCATCAGTAAAACATACTGATGCTGGGCCATCCCACGGTTCCATGACGTTAGCATGGTATTGGTAAAATGCGCGGCGGGTTGGATCCATATTTTTATTTTCTTGCCACGCTTCAGGGATCATCATCATCAGGGCGTGTGGCAGGCTGCGGCCAGACAGAACCAGTAACTCTAATGCCATATCGAAGTTGGCGGAATCTGAACTGCCTTCTTGGCAAATTGGCAGCAGCATGTCGATTTCAGCTTGTGTAAACAAATCTGATTCGAGGATCGCTTCGCGCGCTTTCATCCAGTTTAAATTGCCGCGAACTGTGTTGATTTCGCCGTTGTGCGCAATGTAACGGAAAGGCTGAGCTAAGCGCCATTTAGGGAATGTATTGGTCGAAAAACGAGAATGCACCAGCGCCAGCGCGGTCACCATGGTCGGATTTTGTAGATCAAGGAAGTACTGTGGTACTTGCTCTGTGGTGAGCTGACCTTTATACACCAAGGTTTTGTAAGACATGGAGTTGATGTAAAAATCATCACCAATGTTGGACACACTTTCTAAGCAGACGCGAACGGTGTAATTACGCAGAACGTACAATTTACGCTCTAATTCTGCGGGGGTGGTACTTGGGCCACCGGAGATGAAAACGTGCTCAAATTGAGGCTCAGTGCTAAGTGGGTCTGCGCCAATCATGGAGTTATCGGTTGGCAAAACGCGATAACCCAGTACTTCTAAATCGAGTCTCTTGGCGTTGCGTTCTAAAATATCACGACACTGGGCGCGTTTGTGCTCATCTCTTGGAAACAGCACCACGCCGACGCCGTACTTTTCAAACGAAGGCAGTTTTAAGCCAAGTTTAACGGTCTCTTCAAGTAAAAACTCATGGGGTTTTTGTAATAAGATACCTGCGCCATCACCAGAACATGGGTCACAGCCTTGGCCACCACGGTGTTCCATACGAGCAAGCATGTCTAAAGCTTGAGTCACTACTTGGTGAGACTTACGGTTTTTCAGGTGGGCAACAAAACCGATACCACAAGCGTCATGCTCCAATTCAGGAGTATATAGACCTCGTGAATCCTGCTCTCTATCTACCATAGATACATCCTTCCAGTTCAATTTAGACGCACGTGTGCTAAGGCATACTTAGCGATGCGACTTGTCCTTTAATTGTTATCAATCTAAACCTGCCTGTGTTGGCGGGTTCGAATCCTTTCCGTCTCTCGCAGGAAAAATATGGCGAGAAAAACATTCCTTAGTGATATTCAATTTATTTATGCCACTTGCTAGTGGTTTGTATAGGAGGGGTGCGAATATCACCGATTTTTCCACAACTATTTATGTAAGGAATATCACAAAAAATAGGGCGGATGTGTAAGTATCCTACAATTTTGTTTATAGGAATTCCAACGAAAACTCATTTTAGTCGCCCATTTTTTTCGTTAAAAATGCATGTACCGTTTAACATTGGTGCAACATTAAGCAAATAACGCTGTTTTTATGAATGTTTATTGATTTTTGTTAGGTTGGAGAGTGTTTGATACGGCTACTCTTTGTGAATTTATTTTGCAGGGATGTAATTTAGTTACATAAATCTAACTGAGATTCATTACTATCTATAAGCGGTATTTCTTCAATGCAATTACATCAACTGGTTAACACGATCGGCCAAGATCTGCAGCGCCGTTATGGCGAAAAAGTTCACAAGCTGACCCTGCATGGTGGTTTTAGCTGTCCGAATCGAGATGGCACGATTGGGCGAGGTGGTTGCACCTTCTGTAATGTCGCTTCTTTTGCTGATGAAGAAACACAAGCCCAAAGTATTGAGCAGCAATTGACAGAACGCGCTGGTGAAATCAAACGTGCCAAAAAATATCTCGCGTATTTTCAAGCTTATACCAGTACCTATGCGGAAGTGCAGGTGTTGAAAAATATGTATCAGCAAGCGCTTCAATCGGCTGACATTGTTGGGTTATGCGTTGGCACTCGGCCTGATTGTGTACCCGATGCTGTGCTCGATTTATTGGCCGATTATGTGCGACAAGGTTTTGAAATTTGGCTCGAACTGGGTTTGCAAACCGCCAATAATCAAACGCTCAAACGGATCAACCGTGGTCATGATTTTGAATGTTATGCGTTGATCACTGAGCGCGCTCGAGCCTTGGGGATCAAAGTATGCACGCATCTCATTGTGGGGCTACCTAAAGAAACGCGTACCGATAATCTTCAAACCTTAAAGCAAGTCTTAGCGGTAGGCACTGATGGCATCAAGTTGCATGGGTTGCATATTGTTGAAGGCAGTACTATGGCCAAAGCGTGGCGAGCAGGAAGATTACAAGCGCCAACGTTAGAAGAGTATGTTTCCATTGCGAGTGAATTGATTCAAATGACGCCACCTGAGATCATTTATCACCGAGTCTCGTCAGCCGCCCGGCGGCCGACCCTGCTTGCGCCACTGTGGTGTGAAAATCGTTGGCTTGCGATGACCGAAATAGGTCGAGCACTTAATCAAGGTGGCGCGCAAGGCTCACGCTTAAGTCGACCGTTTGTCTATACGCTTCCAAACAGCTAAAGATTCAAGCAATTTCGCAAATCCTTGTGATTAACTTGGCTGACGAATCGACGTTAAACGCGTTAGACTAGTGGCACTGTTATTACATGGAAGTGTTTAATGAAACCCATGAAAAACCTTGCCCAGTACTATGTCGACCTATTGGTCAAACTGGGCATTCTCCGTTTCTCCATTCTTCTAGCGCTCGCTTTAGTGGCCTTGGCAGTGGTGGTGCAAGTTGGTATCACGTTGGTGCTCAATGGTTATGTTGATGATATCGACATCGTTCGTTCCGTCTTTTTTGGTTTATTGATCACGCCTTGGGCGGTCTATTTTCTTTCAGTGGTGGTCGATCAGTTAGAAGAGTCACGTCAACGCCTCTCGAAGTTGGTTTCTAAGCTCAAAGACATGCGCTCACGCGATCAAGAGCTCAATTATAAGCTTCAGCAAAATATCGAAAAACTCAACCAAGAAATTGAAGAGCGAATTAAGGCAGAGGAAGCGCGTGAAGAGGCGATGGCCGATTTAGAAAATGAGGTCTATCAACGCGAAAAAACGCAGCTTGAATTGGCAGAAAGAACCGCCTTATTGCGCTCTTTTATCGATGCCTCTCCTGATCTGATTTACTACCGTAATGCGAACGGCGTTTTTTCTGGCTGCAACCGAGCGATGGAAGAGCTAACGGGCAAGCGTGAGCATCAGTTGGTTGGGTTAACTCCGTGGGATGTCTATAGCAAAGAAGTCGCGCAACAGATCGTTGAAACTGACGAAAAAGTGTTTGCTGACAATCAAGCCATCACTTATGAGCAGTGGCTTGAATACCCTGATGGTCGCAAAAACTATTTTGAACTGCGCAAAGTCCCTTTTTATAGCAAAGATGGCCGCCACTTAGGGTTGGTGGGCTTTGGGCGAGACATTACCGAACGTAAACGCAATCAAGAGTCTTTGGAAAAAGCGAGCCGGGATAAAACCACTTTTATTTCGACCATCAGCCACGAATTGCGCACACCACTCAACGGTATCGTTGGTTTGAGCCGCATGTTGCTCGATAGTCCCATGACCCCAGAACAGCGTAAGTACATGCAGACCATTAATGTCAGTGCCATTACGTTAGGTAATATCTTCAACGATATCATTGATATGGATAAGTTTGACCGCCGGAAACTAGAACTACTGCCAGCGCCGTTGAATTTTGAAGAATTTGTTGCTGAAATTGAAAGCATCTCGGCGTTGATGGCAGAGCAAAAAGGGCTTAGGTTTGATCTCGAACGGCTCAGTGATTTACCTGTTGCGATTGAAGTGGATGCTACGCGCCTGCGTCAGGTATTGTGGAACCTGATAAGCAATGCGATGAAATTTACCAAAGAAGGTGGCGTCGTCATGACGGTCTGCGCTGACATTGAGGATAAGTTTGCGCGCATTACCATGGAAGTTGAAGACACAGGCATTGGTATACCAGAGGCTGAACTCGATAAAATTTTCGCCATGTATTACCAAGTTAAATCGGGTAAGGACAATTTGCACGCTGTTGGCACGGGGATTGGCTTAGCGGTATCTCGCCAGTTAATCAACTTAATGGATGGTGATATTTCTGTGAGCAGTGAAGAAGGCTTTGGTAGCACCTTCACCGTTTCAATTCGTGTGCCTTTGGCACAAGATGCCCAATTCAAACCAACGTTACCCGTTCCTCAAAAAAGTTTAGCCATTTTTATGGTTGAAGATATTGAGCTCAATATTACAGTTGCTCGTTCTTTGCTAGAAAGTTTAGGACACACGGTTACCGTCGCTATGACAGGTGAAGAAGCCAAACAAAAATTTGTGCCGCAAGAGTACGATCTGGTTTTCCTCGACATTCAACTGCCAGACATGACCGGGTTTGATGTCGCTGCGTTTTATCGAGAAACTTATGATAACCTTCCGCCATTAGTCGCATTGACCGCCAACGTATTGAAAAATAAAGCTGAATATCTAGAGAAAGGGATGGATGACGCGATCAGTAAACCATTGTCAGTACTGGCGATTCAAGAGGTGATTGCAAAATTCACCCATAGTGAGGCGATTCAACTTGCCGACGCTAAGGTTAAGGCTGCCTCAGAAGAACACAGTGAGTTGAACACGCATTTGCTCGATCTTGAAATGCTTGAGTCTTATATCGATATTGTTGGCCCGAAACCTGTGCTGGAAAGTATCCAAATGTTCGAGCAGATGATGCCCAGTTACGTTGAAGTGCTAGACTCCAATATGGTAGCAAAAGATCAAGCAGGCATTGTTTCAGAAGCACACAAAATCAAGGGTGCTGCGGGTTCAATTGGTTTGAAACACATCCAAAACGTTGCACAAAAGGCACAGTCGCCAGAGCTACCTGCTTGGTGGGAAAATATTGGTGACTGGATAGATGAAATTAAAAATGGGTATCAACACGATATTCAAGTCTTGAAACAATGGTTAACTCAAAGGTAATGGTATGAAAAAAATCGGGTTGGCTTCATTAGTCATGGCACTACTATCTGGCTGTAGTTCACCGCAAGTGAATTGGCTGCAGGACAGCAGTGCCGTGATATCAAATATTACCATTGGGTTGAAAAGTAACCTTTGGATCAATCAAATGCCTACAGCTAATGAGAGCGAAATACCTCTTGTGCATGGGACATTAAGATTGGATTCGTCGGCAATATTACCTGCCAATTTAACGATTGATGCGTTGATGGTCCAGCAAAGGGATAAAAATTGGCTGGTGGGCAGTGAATCGTTAGATTTACGGACTCAAAGTGAAGATCAATGGGAAGTTGTGTTTGAATGGCCGATGCAGCTTAATGTGGATAAGCCCGTTAATGTAGCTTTGCAATTGAGCGATGGTACAACAGCGCAGTGGCTTATCGAAAAGAGCGTCTTCATCGACAAAGTCTATTAGATTTATAGAACGGCTCCACGCGCAGTAGTCAGCCATGAAAAAAGCCCTTTAACCTGAGGTAAAGGGCTTCTAACTATCTGGGGGTAGACGTTTAGTCTTCTAGATCACCACAGAAGCGGTAGCCTTCGCCATGAATTGTGGCGATGATCTCTGGCGTACCTGAGACTGATTCAAAGTGTTTACGGATACGACGAATCGTCACATCTACGGTTCTGTCGTGTGGTTTCAATTCACGGCCAGTCATCTTTTTCAGCAAATCTGCGCGAGTTTGGATTTTTCCTGGGTTCTCACAGAAGTGCAGTAAAGCGCGGAATTCTGAGCGAGGAAGCTTGTAGCCTTCACCATCCGGATTCACTAAAGAGCGGCTATTGATATCCAATACCCAACCGTTGAACTCATATTTTTCCACACTGCGTTTCTCTTCTTGAGTCGTATTGGTATTCATTGAACGACCTAGAAGATTACGAGCACGAATCGTCAGTTCACGTGGGTTAAATGGTTTGGTGATGTAGTCATCAGCCCCGATCTCTAAACCGAGGATTTTATCAACTTCATTATCACGACCAGTCAAAAACATCAGTGCAACATTAGCCTGTTCACGAAGCTCACGAGCTAACAGAAGGCCGTTTTTACCTGGTAAATTGATGTCCATAATGACCAAGTTAATGGGGTTATCAGACAGCACATGGTGCATCTCTTCACCGTTACTGGCCTCAAAAACAGCGTATCCCTCTGCTTCAAAAATACTCTTAAGAGTGTTACGAGTTACTTGCTCATCTTCAACGATAAGAATCTGCGGGGTTTGCATTGGCGGTACCTAAACTTGTGAAAAAATTGTGCTAATAGAATTAATTGTAGGCAAAAAATTGCAACATACAGGTAATCTGCTGCCGATAATAAACTAAAGTTTTGAAAAAAACACTTACTTCAGTTGCCCGCCGTCCTTAGGCATATCTTGCATTGAGGTCTCCATACCCT
>NZ_NDIO01000387.1:0-11673 GCF_002241085.1 Vibrio sp. V03_P4A6T147 | reverse complement strand
TTGCTGAATTCAACCGATCTATCCAAGCTTTCTTGGTCAGCTCGGTGGATCGAATTGTAAACATGCACTGGGAAGCCATTCTTCCTCCACCAGATGGCTCAGGCAAAGATAACTACTTAACCGCAGTCACCAATATCGATAACGAATTGGTAGAAATTCTCGATGTAGAGAAAATTTTGGCAGAGATTTCTCCGGTTAATGAGACAATGGATTCATCGATTGGTGAATCGATCGCCCAAGTAGAAACAGAAAAAGAGATCATCCGTCGAATTTTAATTGCCGATGACTCAACCGTTGCGCGTAAACAGGTTCAAAGAGCAGTAGAATCGATAGGTTTTGAAGTCGTTGCTGTTAAAGATGGTAAAGAGGCGTATGAAAAATTGATCGAGATGGCAGCAGAAGGGCCAATTTACAATCAAATATCTTTAGTGATCTCTGATATTGAAATGCCTGAAATGGACGGCTATACATTAACAGCAGAGATACGTAGAAATTCAGATTTGAAAGATCTATACGTTATTCTTCACTCTTCACTGAGCGGCGTTTTTAACCAAGCCATGGTTGAGCGAGTGGGTGCAAACTCATTCATTGCTAAATTCAACCCTGATGAGCTTGGGAATGCGGTGAAAGCTGCACTAGTTAACTAAAGAGAAATTAATGACTGCTATAACTATAAGCGATCAAGAATATCGCGATTTCAGCCGTTTTTTGGAATCTCAGTGCGGGATTGTACTTGGAGATAGCAAACAGTACTTAGTGAGAAGTCGCTTAAGTCCACTGGTTGCTAAATTCAAGTTAACCTCTCTTTCTGACTTGTTACGTGATGTGGTTACGGGGCGAAACCGTGAGCTACGAGTTGCAGCGGTCGATGCCATGACCACCAACGAAACACTGTGGTTCCGTGATGCTTACCCATTCACCGTTTTAGCGGAACGTCTATTACCCGAGGTCGCTGCAAATAAACGCCCTATAAAAATTTGGTCAGCGGCAAGCTCTTCAGGTCAAGAGCCTTACTCAATGGCGATGACGGTGCTCGAAACTCAACAGCGTAAGCCTGGTATGTTGCCGAGCGTAGCCATCACCGCGACGGATATTTCTGCCAGCATGCTGGATATGTGTAAAGCGGGGATTTATGACAATTTAGCACTTGGCAGAGGGTTATCACCGGAGCGTCGCAAAATCTTTTTTGAGGATGCTGGTGATGGCCGAATGAAAATCAAAGATAACGTTAAGCGTTTAGTTAACTTCCGTCCTCAGAACTTAATGGAGAGCTATGCCTTATTGGGTAAATTCGATATTATTTTCTGTCGTAACGTTTTGATTTATTTCTCACCTGATATGAAGTCGAAAGTATTAAATCAAATGGCTAGTAGCTTAAACCCCGGTGGCTACTTATTGCTCGGCGCATCGGAGTCACTGACAGGATTGACCGATAAGTTTGAAATGGTTCGTTGTAACCCTGGCATCATTTATAAACTCAAATAGCCACATTCTTACGTTGAGTTACTTGCTTACTTTTAGTTACTTGCCCAGCTTTTGCTGGGCTTTTTCTTTCCCCTAATTTCGTTTTGATTGGTGAGATTTACTGAAGTTGTGGGCGAAAAGTGGATAAAGCGGCGTATATTTTGCTTACATTTCGACGGATTCTTATTTAGATAAAATTGTTGTAAACACGGTTCGTTTTTTTAAGTTGGTACGTTAATTGCTTTTAATATGAGTAGTAACAGTCAGTTTTTAGTGTAGAGGCAAACATGGCTATTTCTTTTGACAACGCATTAGGTATTCACCAACACACGGTTGGTGTACGTGAGCGCAATGCTGAGGTGATTTCCACCAATATTGCACAGGCGAACACACCGGGCTTTAAAGCAAAAGGAATGGACTTTCAAAAAGCATTGCAGGCGGCAAGTTCAGGGGCAAGCATTGGTCTTAGCCGTACGGATGGTCGGCATATATCTGCCTCCACGAAAGTAACTGGCGAGAGTCTCTATCGAATTCCGACTCAACCTGATACGGGTGATGGCAACACGGTGGACGTAGATTTAGAGCGTAACTTGTTTATGCAAAACCAGATCAGACACCAAGCCTCACTGGACTTCTTAGGAAGTAAATTCAAGAACTTAACGAAAGCAATCAAAGGGGAATAAGTAGATGAGCTTATTTAATGTGTTCAATGTGACTGGTTCTGCAATGAGTGCTGAATCTGTTCGTCTAAATACGACCTCAAGTAACTTAGCCAATGCGGATAGTGTGAGTAGTTCGGCGAAAGATACTTACAAAGCGCGTCACGCGGTGTTTGGTGCAGAGTTAAGTAAAGCGCGTTATAACCGTGATCATAATGTACCTGTAAAAGTATTAGGTATTGTTGAAAGCGATAAACCGCTTAACGCAGAATATAACCCAGATCACCCACTTGCCAACGATGAAGGCTATATTTACAAGCCTAATGTCAATGTGATGGAAGAGATGGCTAACATGATTTCGGCTTCTCGTTCTTATCAAACGAACGTGCAGGTGGCTGATGCAAGTAAACAAATGCTGCTGCGCACGCTGCAGATGGGTCAATAGGATAAGGAGGTAGCGTATGGCCGGAATAAATAACATTGGTCAAAGCGGCTTGTCTTATATTGACCAGCTGAAAAGTCTTCAAGACCAAAAGAAAACAGAAGAGACAACGGGGAAGCAAGATCTTAAACAAGAAGACTTCCTATCGTTACTCACCAAACAACTGGCTCAGCAAGATCCTTTTAAACCGGTCAGTAATGACCAGATGATTGCCCAAATGGCGTCATTTGCCACAGTTGATGGTATCGGCAAAATGAACACTCAGTTTGAGAGTCTCAACTCGTCGATGACATCCAACCAAGCTCTACAGGCTTCATCACTGGTTGGCCGTGATGTGTTAGTACCGGGAGCGGCAGGGATCAAAAAAGAGGGTGCTGGGATGGCTGCGATGGTCAAACTTCCTCAAAGTTTAGAGAACTTGTTTGTCCGAATAGAGAATGAAGCTGGACAATTGGTTCGTACCTTTGATGTCGGGGCTAAATCAGCCGGTGATAATCGCGTTGAATGGGACGGTAACGATCAAAACGGTAATCCATTGCCGGGCGGCAAATACCAAGTGAAAGCTTCGGGTTTGCTCGATGGAGAAAGCAAGGAGTTTGCGGTATCGACTTACGCAAACGTCAATAGCGTTCTGCTGGGTAAAGGTGATGGTAACGTACTGCTCAATCTGGCTGGATTTACATCGCCAGTTAAACTTGCTGAAGTACTAGAAGTTGGCAAAGCGTAACTCTTTATAGAGTAGATATGCTAGCTAGATAGGAGATTTTGGAATGTCGTATATATCATTAAGCGGTTTATCCGCAGCTCAGTTAGATCTGAACACCACCAGTAACAACATTGCTAACGCGAATACCTTTGGTTTTAAAGAGTCGCGTGCTGAGTTTGGTGATGTTTACTCAACCTCATTGTTTACCAACTCCAAAACCACTCCTGGTCAAGGTGTTCAGGCGAACAAAGTGGCACAACAATTCCACGAAGGTTCCAGTATTTATACTAATAACCCGATGGACTTGCGCGTTGCGGGAACGGGGTTCTTTGCGGTTGCGAAAGATAAGCTGACGCCTCAACAAAATGAGTTGACCAGAAATGGTGCTTTCCACCTCGATAAAAATGATTACATGGTAACGTCAAATGACGAATTTTTGCTTGGCTATGATGTTAACCCTGATACTGGTGATGTTCTTTCGTATGAGCCAAAACCTATCAATATTCCTGCTCAGTTTGGTAAACCTAAACAGACAGCCAATGTTGAACTTGGCGCGAACTTGCCAGCTAATGGCAAGTTAAAAGACCCAACCTTGTTTGATATTACTGATCCTGAGACGTACAACCGTACCACCTCATCGACAATCTACGATTCGATGGGTCAGCCTTATAAGTTGACATCCTATTACCTCAAAGATCAGACGCAAGCTAACACATGGCAAACCTATTACACCGTGACGGATAAAACTGGTGAGAAACCAATCAATGTAGTTGGTGGTGATGCCACTACGCCGACGGGTCATATTGGGCATACCATGAAGTTTAATAATGATGGTACGCTAGCCAGCATGAATAATGGTCAGCAAATTGTAACCGAGCCTTTAGGTTTGGGGGCAAACCCAGTTGAACTCAACGGTGCGGATGCTAACCAAACATTGTCGTTCAGTCTCGATTCGGCTACGCAATTTGCCGCTCCATTTGAGTTGACTAAATTTGTACAAGATGGCGCAACCACGGGCTTTTTGACGAAGATCGATTTCGATGAAAATGGCAGTGTGCTAGCCACTTACTCAAATGGTCAAAATACCATTCTAGGACGTGTGGGGCTTGTCCGCGTAGCCAATGAACAGGGCTTAGATAAAAAAGGCGGTACGCAGTGGGATTCGACTCAATTCTCAGGTGATAAAATTTGGGGTGAATCAAACAAAGGCTCATTTGGTACCATCAGCAATGGTGTTATTGAACAATCCAACATTGATATGACTCAAGAGCTGGTGGATCTTATCTCTGCTCAGCGCAACTTCCAAGCGAACTCGCGTGCGCTTGAAGTTCACAACCAGCTACAACAAAACATACTGCAGATCCGTTAATTCTTTTAACGTCATCCAATGGCAATACCAAGTTAGCGGCAATGTTAGCTTGGTATTGTTGCCATCTGTTCGCGGCAATCTTCGTTATATCCTCCCTATTTTTTGTGCAATTACATTTAACCTATTGATTTTTAATTTAAATATAAGTTGGCACGTCAATTGCTTTTAATGATCGAACGATGATTATTGGAGCAGATTATGGATCGCGCACTGTTTCTCGCCATGAGTGGCGCAAAGCAAAACATGCAAGCCATGCAATTAAGAGCGAACAATTTAGCAAACGTCAGTACCACGGGGTTCCGTGCTGATTTGGCGCAAGCTCGCTCAATGCAAGCTTATGGCGAAGGGTTACCGAGCCGCGTGTTTAGCATGACAGAACGTCCGGGACATAATTTTGCGCAAGGCAGTGTCATTACCACAGGGCGCGATCTCGATATCACCATTCAAGGTGACGGTTGGATTTCCATGATGGATAAAACCGGCAAAGAGGGGTTAACCCGTAGTGGCAACCTAAGCATTGACCAAAATGGCATGCTTATAAATGGTAGCGGCCATCTAGTGCTAGATGGAACGGGCGCGCCAATCACTCTACCTATTCCATTGAGTAAAGTAGAAATCGGTAATGACGGTACTATTTCCGTTCGTCCGCAAGGCGCTCCAGCCGATGCGATGGAAGTGGTAGGCCGAATTAAACTGGTTCGCCCCAATAATCAATCCCTATACAAAGATACGAATGGTTTATTCCGTGCTAAAGATCCTAATGCAGCATTCGAAGCAGATGCTAGCGTAAAGCTATTAAAAGGTGCGCTGGAAGGCAGTAATGTCAATGCGGTGGGTGAGATGACTAGCTTGATTGAGCTACAACGTCAGTTTGAAATGCAAGTCAAAATGATGAGCACCGCAGAAGAGATGGACAAATCGTCCGATTCATTACTTCGTATGAGCTGATAAGCGTTAAAGGAGATTACTATGCAACCTGCATTATGGGTAAGTAAAACCGGGCTTGATGCCCAACAAACCAATATTGCCACTATCTCAAACAACCTAGCGAACGCCTCGACTATTGGTTTTAAAAAGGGGCGTGCGGTATTTGAAGATCTGTTTTATCAAAATATTAATCAACCGGGCGGTCAATCTTCGCAAAATACCAAACTGCCAAGCGGTTTGATGCTTGGTGCGGGTTCTAAAGTCGTGGCAACACAAAAAGTGCATACCCACGGCAACGTACAAACCACGACCAATAGCCTCGATATGATGATTGAAGGTGACGGCTTTTTCCAAATCCTGATGCCAGATGGCAATATCGCTTATAGCCGAAATGGTCAATTTACCCTCAACGACGAAGGGGCAATTGTGACTTCCGGTGCTGGATATAATTTAGAGCCGGAAATTGTTATTCCACCTGATGCAATCTCTATTACTGTCGGTAATGATGGTGAAGTGTCCGTCAGGCTTCGTGGCCAGCAAAATAACCAAGTGGTTGGACAAATTACCACGGTTGATTTTATCAACCCAGGCGGTCTAGAGCCGATTGGTCAAAACTTGTATCTACCGACCGGTGCTAGTGGTGATCCACAAGAAGGGGTGCCAGGGCTTGACGGCCTCGGTGATGTTCGTCAATCCATGCTTGAAACCTCTAACGTGAACGTCACAGAAGAGTTGGTCAACATGATTGAAGCGCAACGCGTTTACGAAATGAACTCAAAAGTCATCTCAGCAGTCGATAAGATGATGAGTTTTGTGAACCAACAACTCTAATCATTAACTAAGAGAATGCTGCGATGAAACGTCTATTGAGTCTTGTATTGGTTACTGCTTTGTCTGGTTGCTCGTTAATGCCGCCACCGGTCGATACTCCTGAAGTGGTTCAAGGTACAACCGTGGTGGACGCGGTTGAAGGGGATAAGTCTGCAGAAGAAGGTTCTGGTTTACTGGACTCAATGCGTAAGCGTTCCGATCCCGTAGCCGGTGATCCTGCTTGGGCCCCTATCCACCCAAAACAGAAACCGGAACATTATGCCGCGGAAACTGGTTCACTGTTTAATTTGGCACAAATGAACAGTCTTTATGATGATTCAAAACCGCGTGGCATTGGCGATATTATTACCGTCAATCTTGATGAAAGTACTAAAGCGGCCAAGAGTGCTGATGCGGATCTATCCAAATCCAATGATGCGTCTATGGATCCACTCGCTGTCGGCGGTAAAGATCTCACTGTGGGTGATTACAATTTCTCTTATGCGTTGAAAAATGACAACAAGTTCAATGGCAGTTCTGCAGCCAACCAAAGTAACAGTATTTCTGGTTCGATCACGGTTGAAGTGATTGAAGTACTCGCCAACGGCAACTTAGTCATCCGTGGTGAAAAATGGCTCACACTGAACACTGGCGATGAATACATTCGCTTAAGCGGTACCATTCGTCCCGATGATATCGACTTTGACAACACCATTGCTTCTACTCGTATTTCTAATGCACGCATCCAATATTCAGGCACAGGCACCAATCAAGATATGCAAGAACCTGGATTCTTGGCACGATTCTTTAATGTCTCTCTGTAACGCCGGAGTTCTGGCGTAAAGAAACGTAGAAATTAAGGTACTAGACCATGAAAAAATTCACCCTGCTTGTTTTAAGTCTGTTGCTCATCGCAACCCATGCACAAGCGGCCCGTATCAAAGATGTCTCTCAAGTTGCGGGCGTGCGGAGTAACCAATTAGTGGGTTATGGTCTAGTCACTGGGCTACCGGGAACGGGCGAATCGACACCGTTCACCGACCAAAGTTTTAACGCCATGTTGCAAAATTTCGGCATTCAATTGCCGCCGGGCACTAAACCGAAAACAAAGAACGTTGCCGCCGTGATTGTCACGGCCGAATTACCGGCGTTTTCCAAGCAAGGTCAAAGTGTCGATGTCACCGTTTCTTCTATCGGCTCTGCTAAAAGTTTACGTGGCGGCACTCTAATGCAAACCTTCCTTAAGGGGTTGGATGGTCAAATTTACGCCGTGGCCCAAGGTAATTTAGTGGTCAGTGGTTTTAGTGCCACCGGTGCTGATGGTTCTAAAATTGTCGGCAATAACCCAACGGTTGGCCTGATTTCAGGCGGCGCTATGGTGGAACGCGAAGTGCCAACACCTTTTAGCCGTGGCGATTTTATTACCTTCAATTTGCTTGAATCTGACTTCACCACGGCGCAACGTATGGCAGATGCAGTGAATAACTTCTTAGGCCCAGAGATGGCGACCGCGGTTGATGCAACGTCAGTACGTATCCGTGCACCACGAGATGTTGGGCAGCGCGTCGCGTTTCTTTCTGCAATCGAAAATGTTGAGTTTGATCCAGCGGATGGTTCAGCCAAAATTATCGTTAATTCACGAACGGGAACCATTGTTGTCGGCCAGCATGTACGCTTAAAACCTGCTGCGGTGACGCACGGTGGTATGACTGTTGCCATTAAAGAGAATTTGAATGTCAGTCAGCCCAATGCGTTAGCGGGTGGTCAGACAGCTGTGGTGCCTAATAGCCAAATAGAAGTGTCTGAAGCACAAGGTAAAATGTTTAAATTTGAACCGGGTTTGACCTTGGATGATTTAGTGCGCGCGGTCAACGAAGTGGGCGCAGCCCCTTCAGATTTGATGGCGATTCTGCAAGCATTGAAACAAGCAGGCGCGATTGAAGGCCAACTGATCATTATCTAGGAGAGGAAGATGATTAATAATCCCAATGATATTGGCTTTATTCATGATATTGCTAGCTTAGATAAGCTACGTCAGCAAGCAAAAACCGGTGATAAAGAAGGCGAGTCAGCGGCGCTCAAGGCCGCAGCCAAACAGTTTGAAGCGATTTTTACCTCAATGTTGTTCAAATCGATGCGCGACGCCAATGCCGATTTTAAATCTGAGATGTTCAACAGCCAAAACGAAGATTTCTATCGACAAATGCTTGATGAACAAATGTCGAGCGAGCTCAGTGCCTCCGGTTCTTTAGGGCTTGCCGATATGATTGTGGCGCAGCTCAGTCAGGCTAACGACACCTCGAAAAACGATCCATCAATAACCGACCCGACGCAAGATGGTTTCCAAGAAGCCATGCGCCGTATCGAACGCAGTAACAACCGCCGCCTCTCAACGCAAGAAACGATCGAACCTAGCAAGGTCGAATCGAGTCGATTTGATTCGCCGCAAGCGTTTGTAGCTTCAATGAAACCTTATGCTGAAAAAGCAGCGCGGGCATTAGGTGTTGACTCTTCACTGCTACTTGCTCAAGCGGCATTAGAAACCGGATGGGGACAAAAAGTTGTTCAAAATGCTCGTGGTAGCAGTAATAACTTATTCAACATCAAAGCGGATAAAAGTTGGTTAGGTGAGAAAGTGGCGACGCAAACTCTTGAATATCATGATAATACACCCGTGATGGAAAAAGCGGCGTTCCGTTCTTATGGAAATTATCAAGACAGTTTTAATGACTATGTTCGTTTTCTCAATGACAATCCGCGCTACACCGTGGCGCTGAACCATAATGGCAGCGATGAGTCTTTCATTCGTGGCCTGCACGCTGCTGGTTACGCGACGGACCCATACTATGCTGAAAAAGTGCTGAGAGTAAAATCTCAAATTGAAGCAATGGAATAACCCCTCTAAAGCCAGCCTTGCTGGCTTTTATCTTTCCTTTATTTTGTCTAATCTCTTCTTTGAAACTCCTTTGGCATACATATTGCAATTACTAACTTAGATATTCAGTAACCACTGATTTGATTAGGTTTTCGGGGGCAGTATGGCGTCGGATCTTCTGAATCTAGGTACCCAAAGTGTACTTACCGCTCAGAGACAACTCAGCACCACAGGTCATAACATTTCTAATGTTAATACAGAAGGTTACAGCCGTCAGTCTGTGATCCAAGGGACCAATACGCCTCGCCAATACGGTGGTGAAACCTACGGTATGGGCGTACATGTGGAAAAAGTTCGCCGCTCATGGGATCAATTTGCCGTTAATGAATTAAACCTATCTACCACCAGTTTTTCCTTTAAGCGTGACGACGAAGAAAATTTAGACATGCTCTCAAAGTTATTGTCGTCAGTGGCCTCGAAAAAAATCCCTGAAAACTTAAACGAATGGTTTGATGCGATTAAAACCCTCGCCGACAGCCCGAATGATGTAGGTGCGCGTAAAGTTGTACTTGAGAAAGCGGATCTGATCACTCAAAACATGAATGATTTTCACGAGAACATTCGCCGCCAATCTGATGCGACCAACAAAGGGCTAGATGTTGCCGTTGAGCGTATTAACCAATTGGCGCTTGAGCTGCGAGATTTACAACGCTTAATGATGCGTACTCCTGGTCCTCACAATGACTTAATGGACCAGCATGAAAAATTGGTGGCTGAGTTGTCTGAATACACCAAGGTCACCGTGACGCCACGTAAAAATGCTGAAGGGTTTAACATCCATATCGGGAGCGGGCACACGCTCGTCTCAGGTACAGAAGCCAGCCAAATGAAGATGGTTGATGGTTATCCTGATGTGAGTCAGCGCCGCTTGGCCATGATTGAAGGCAAAGGGATCAAGACCATTACCACTGAGGATATTGGCGGTAAGTTAAGTGCTCTGTTTACGATGCGAGATAAGCACATTCCTTACCTAATGGATGAACTTGGCCGCATGGCAACATCTTTCTCTTATGAAGTTAACAAGTTGCAATCACAAGGCTTGGACTTACGTGGCAATGTGGGAAGAGCGTTGTTTACGGATGTGAACTCTGAAGTCAATGCCCGCTCGCGAGCGATCATCGCTGGCAATTCAAAAGCCGATATGGCTGTCTATATCGAAGATACTTCAGCGTTGAAAAGTGGTGAATACTCCCTACAGTACAACGGCAGCAATTATACCGTATTAAAGCCAACGGGCGAGCGGGTTAACGTTCCGGTCGTTGGCAGCAGTTTATTTTTAGATGGAATGCGAGTTGAGATTCGCAACGCCCCTCAAGCCGGAGAGCGCATATTACTGCGCCCAACGCGTAATGGTGCCGCTATTATGAAAATGGCGACCAACGATCCGACAGCCATTGCCGCACAAAGTTATGAAGCCTCCACCACTTTTGCTCAAGGGCAGGCAAAATTTAATATTTTATCGGCAGGTGGGCTGCGTGAATTTGAAGTGGTGATCTCACCAACGGGCGATCAATTTGCGGTCACGGATACCAAAGGCAACGTGCTGCTAGAACCACAGGCCTACCCACCATCGAATTCGATTACTGTGCTTGGTACAACGTTTGAATTGACGGCTGGCGCGCTACCTAATGATAAATTTACGGCAAACCTTGTCCCCTCAGAAGGTGATAACGGCAATTTACGTAAGATGCAGCAAATTCAAACGGAGAAAAAACTCAACGACGGTGAAACGACCGTGCTCGGGGTTTATCACGATCTCAATACGGATTTTGGTTTGCAGCTGGCCACCGCGTCACGCTTAAGTGACGTGGCCAGGCTTGAAAAAGAGTCAGCGCAGGAGCGCATTGCGTCCATTTCCGGAGTCAACCTTGATGAGGAAGCCGCGAACATGATGAAGTTCCAACAAGCTTATATGGCTTCCTCACGCATCATGCAGGTGGCTAATGATACTTTCAACACGATTTTGCAGCTGAGATAGGAGGCGATAAATGTTAACCAGAATATCGAGCTTCCATAACTATCAATCGGTGCAAAACGATATGCGCCGTCAAGAATCAAAGATCCATCATAACCAAGCGCAGCTAGCGTCGGGTAAGAAGTTGCTTTCGGCCAGCGATAGCCCATTAGCCACTCATTACATCCAAAAAGTAGGGCAGCAAGAAGAGCAATTACGCCAATATCTTGATGCAATCGTGCTGGTTCGAAACCGCTTAGAACATCAAGAAGTAATCATTGCCAATGCGGAAAGCTCGACCGATGAGGCAAAGCGTACTGTTATGGAAATGATTAACGGTTCATTCTCTCCAGAAGATAGAGAAGCGAAAGCGCGTGAGCTGCAAGAGATGTTCAACAACTTAATTG
>NZ_NDIO01000380.1:5148-12217 GCF_002241085.1 Vibrio sp. V03_P4A6T147 | reverse complement strand
ATTTATGTCAATATTGCACTTGCAGGTGGGAATGTTCCCATTAAAAAGAAAAACAGACAGTATTCCAATATAGGGTGGGCAAAAATATGGCCAAGATAGCGAAGCAAGACGTGATACGTCTTATCGAGCTGGTAGGTGGTAAAGAGAACATCGCCAGTGTGAGTCACTGTTTGACTCGTTTACGCTTTGTTTTAAATGATACCGACAAGGCGGATAAAAAAGGACTAGAACAGCTGAGCATGGTTAAAGGGTGTTTTACCAATGCTGGGCAGTTTCAAGTTGTGATTGGTACTGAGGTGGACGAAGTTTACGCCATCTTAATCGGGCTTTCAGGCAAAGAAGCCGTTTCTAAAGATGAAGCGAAGAAAGCCGCTCGCCAAAACATGAACTTTTTAGAACGTGGCATTTCGCATCTTGCGGAAATCTTTGTTCCTTTGCTGCCAGCGATCATCACTGGCGGTTTAATCCTCGGTTTTCGTAATGTCATTGGCGACATTCGTATGTTCGATGGAAAAACCTTGGTTGAAATTAGCCAATTTTGGGCCACGGTTCATTCTTTCTTATGGTTAATTGGCGAGGCTATTTTCTTCTTCCTACCGGTTGGTGTTTGTTGGTCAACGGTGAAAAAGTTGGGTGGAACACCGATACTGGGTATTACTTTGGGTGTGACTCTGGTTTCGCCTCAATTAATGAATGCTTATCTGATCGGTAAGCAGATGCCCGAAGTGTGGGATTTTGGCTTGTTTGTGATAGAGAAAGTCGGCTATCAAGCTCAGGTGATTCCTGCAATGTTGGCGGGTGTTGCTCTGGCGTTTATTGAGACAAACTTAAAGCGCATCATCCCTTCTTATCTTTACCTCGTTGTTGTGCCATTTATCTCTATCATATTGTCCGTTATTTTGGCCCACGCTTTAATTGGTCCATTTGGTCGCGTATTGGGCGACGGCGTCGCGTTTGCGGCTAAAGCTGCAATGACTGGCGATTTTGCGGTTATCGGTTCAATGGTGTTCGGTTTCTTGTATGCGCCACTGGTCATTACCGGGATTCACCACACCACTAACGCGGTAGATCTGCAATTGATGCAAGAAATGGGTGGTACGCCAATTTGGCCACTGATTGCACTGTCAAATATTGCTCAAGCGTCTGCGGTCGTCGGTATCATCTTTATCAGTAAAAAACACGGTGAGCGAGACATCTCTGTTCCTGCGGCTATTTCGGCTTATTTGGGTGTGACAGAGCCAGCGATGTATGGTGTCAACTTAAAGTACAAGTTCCCAATGCTAAGCGCCATGATTGGTAGTGCTATTGCAGCCGCAATTTGTGGTAGTGCAGGGGTGATGGCGAATGGCATCGGTGTGGGTGGTTTACCAGGTATTCTTTCGATTCAACCACAATACTGGGGTATTTATGGCATCGCGATGCTGGTGGCGATGGCCGTCCCAATTCTGCTTACTCTGTTTTTATACAAACGAGCTCAAGCTAAAGGCGAGCTAGAGCCAGCAAGTGCATAACCTTTCATTCGAGTGGTGAGTTTTCACCACTCATTTTCATTTTGGTAAGTGAGTTGTCAATATGGTTATAACCAAGAGTGATAGTCAGTGGTGGAAAACTGCGACCATCTATCAGATTTATCCCAAAAGTTTTTGTGATAGCGGCAATAAAGGAACGGGAGATATCAAAGGGATCATCTCTAAACTGGATTACTTGCACCGCTTGGGAATTGATGCCATTTGGCTGACACCCATTTATTCATCTCCGATGGTTGATAACGGTTATGACATTTCGGATTATTACAGTGTCAATCCTCAATTCGGTAGCATGCAAGATTTTGATGAACTGCTGACTCAAGCTCATCAAAGAGGTATCCGTATTATTATGGATATTGTGGTTAACCACACCTCAACCGAGCACGCTTGGTTTCAGTCGGCGTTGGGTGATAAATCAAGCCCGTATCGTGACTATTATATTTGGCAAGACCCGATTAATGGTCAGGCTCCAAATAATTGGCAGTCAAAGTTTGGTGGTAGTGCATGGGCGTTAGATGACGCAACAGGGCAATATTATCTGCACCTATTTGCCAAAGAGCAGGCGGATCTAAATTGGGAAAATCCTCAAGTTCGTGAGGAAGTGAAGCAAGTGATTCGTTTTTGGGCCGAAAAAGGGGTGGATGGTTTTCGTCTCGATGTGATCAATTTAATCTCAAAAGCGCAGGATTTCAGTGATGATCACCAAGGTGATGGACGCCGTTTTTATACCGATGGCCCGCGCGTGCATGAATTTTTACAAGAGATCAGCCAAGCTGTTTTTCAACAATACGGCAGCGTCACTGTGGGGGAAATGTCCTCAACAACGCTTGAACATTGCCAACAATATTCACGCTTGGACGGCAAAGAGCTGTCGATGGTGTTTAACTTCCACCATTTAAAAGTGGATTATCCGAACGGTGAAAAATGGACGAAAGCGCCATTTGATTTCTTGCAATTGAAGCAGATTTTCAACCATTGGCAAACGGGTTTAAATGGTAAAGGGTGGGGAGCACTTTTTTGGTGTAACCATGATCAACCTCGTGTCGTGAGCCGTTTAGGGGATGATCAACGTTATCGCGTTGAGTCGGCAAAAATGTTGGCCGCATCGATTCATATGATGCAAGGCACGCCTTATGTTTATCAAGGTGAAGAAATAGGCATGACCAATCCCGGCTACACCGCTATTGAACAGTACCGAGATGTGGAAAGTACTAACATTTACGACATCATGGTGAACCAGCAAGGGGTAAGTCATGAAGCGATGATGGCCATTCTTGCACAAAAATCCCGTGACAATTCTCGCACGCCAATGCAATGGAATGCAGAGCGTTTTGCTGGTTTTAGCCAAGGTCAGCCTTGGCTAGACATTGCAGAAAACTATCAAGAATTGAATGCGCAACGGGCGTTAGCTGATGAGCAATCGGTGTTCTATTTCTATCGAGAGTTGATAGCGCTGCGCAAAAAAATCGGTGTAATTACCGATGGTGATTACACCGATTTACTACCCGATCATAAAGAGATTTTTGCCTACCAGCGACGCAACGCGAAACAGGTGCTGATCTGTATCAATAACTATTATGGCGTTGACACCGAATGCGTGCTGCCAAAAGAGTTACCGATTGAGAAAGCAAAATACCTGTTAGGCAACTATACAGATATAAAACCACTCAAAGTTTTGGAACATCAAGTGCTTCGTCCGTATGAAACACGCGTAATTTTGTTCGATTTAGTATCCTGATTGAGTCCTACCCCTATAGATTCAGTCATTTTTCAGCCCCGAATTTTCGGGGCTTTTTTATCGACTCTGTTTATGAGTCACGGCCCAATGGTACTTTCTTCGTACTCTTATTGATTCAACGCAGTAGGCTCTGCTGTTGATGACTTGTTTAATGTTTTAACAACACCACAACTTTGTTGCTTGGTCACAATTAGTCACACAAAGATGAAACACAATCCGCTATAGTTTGCGTTCTTAGCAAACGGATGTGAAACACAATGAACAGTACTCTCTCCCCCTCTTATCGAGTGGTTCTCGTTGAAGACGATTTAGAACTCTCGGAACTGATCAAAGACTTTCTCAACCACTATGAATTTTGTGTCTCAACGGTTGCGGATGGGATTCAAGCCGTTGATCGGATTTTGGATGAGCAACCTGATTTAGTCATTCTGGATATTATGCTACCAGGGCAAAGTGGTATGGATGTCTGCCGCGCTGTCCGAGATCAATACCACGGTATGATCTTAATGCAAACGGCGTTAGACGATGATATTGATCAGGTGATGGGGTTGGAACTGGGTGCCGATGACTATGTTGTTAAGCAGGTTAAGCCCCGTTTGCTACTGTCACGTATTCGAGCTTTACTTCGGAGGCAAGCAAGAGGAAGTCAAAGTGACAAATATGAATTGTGCATAGGTAGCTTGTGGATGAATTTGCAACATCGAGCGGTATTGCTTGAGCAGCAGCCCATAAAACTCACGACCAGCGAGTTTGAGCTCTTGTATTTACTCGCCCAACATGTCGGCACCATTGTCACGAGAGATGATATCGCTCAGCATGTGCGTGGTTTTGAATATGATGGTTTAGATCGCTCAATTGATCGTCGTATATCACGCTTGCGGCGTGCGCTCGGAGATGATCCTAATGAACCTAAGTTGATAAAAACGGTTCGAGGTAAAGGATATCAGCTCTGCGCTGTATCGGAAGGGAAGTGGTCATGATTCGATCTTTTTGGGTACTCTGGGTAGCTGTGTTTCTGCCGATCTTATTACTCAGTATTCCCACGCAATTTAATCCGATCCCATATCTTAGCCGCAGTATCTCTGAAGAGTTTTATAAGCCTGTCTATCAGAGTAACTTTACGTTTCTATCTGAAAAATTGCGTCAAGCGCCTCAAGCTGAGTGGACAACGATTATTGACGGCTATGCTAAGCATTTCAGCTACCCACTTCGATTAGAGGCATTAGACAGTTACCACGCCTCCCCAGAAGTTTATCAAGCGTTGCAAAAAGGCGAGATCATTTTCCAAGATGGTGATCCTATGGCACTTTTGCAAAGAGTGCTGAACAGTGACAAAGTGCTCTATTTCGCGATCAATGAACCGAGAGAACTCGCTGCGCTTAACCAGTCAAGAGGTACATTATACCTCGCGGTAGAAAATCTTCGTAGCCAACCTCGTACTCAATGGCAAACCAGTATTGCTGAGCAAAATAGCCGAATACCTTTAGAGTTAAGTCTATTGCAAGAGCAAGATTTGTCACCCATCGAGCGAAGTAAGTTGTTGGCTGATGAAGAGCAGATGACCAGTTATATCAATCAACAAGGCAGCATGATCTTATTGGCTGCGGTGGATGAGAATACATGGTTACGCGTCGAGGACAATATTTCCTACCAAACCCAATTAAAGCTCACTACGGCTATCGGCGGTTTCTTTTTTTTTAGCCATTTCTGTGGCCTTAGTTATGTGGATTTATCCTTTATGGCGAGATCTGAAACGTCTGGTAAAAACGGCGAATGAATTTGGTCAAGGAGTATTATCTCGTAGAGCGACGACATCTCGGCTTTCCGTGGTCTCTCAGCTCAGTCATTCTTTTAATAATATGGCAAATAACATCGAAAAGCTGATTGCCAGCCAAAGAACCTTAACCAACGCCGTGGCGCATGATTTACGAACACCGCTCTACCGTTTACGCTTTGCATTTGAAATGCTTGAGGATGAAGACATTGCCTTAAGCCAGAAAGAAAAATACCGCCAAGTGATTCACTCCAGTATTGAAGATCTCGATCATTTGATTAACCAGACACTTGTTTTGTCGCGCTATAACCGTATCACAGATATTCGCCATTTTTCTTATTGCCACTTTGCCGACAATTTGGTTGCAGAAGCGGAGCATTTCCAGCTTGAAAACCCGCAACTCACATTGCGTGTCAGCGTGTTGGATTCGTTGCGACAGCAAACGATATTTGTCGATAATCGAGCTTTATTGCGGGCCGTTAAAAACTTGCTGAGTAATGCCGCGCGATTTGCGCAGCAAGAGATCCATCTCTCGTTGAACGAATCTGATGGGCAACTTTTTTTGGTGGTCGAAGACGATGGCCCCGGTATTGCGCCAGATGATATTGAACGTATTTTTGAGCCCTTTACTCAAGTGAATAATCAAGAGCGTAATAGTGAAAAAGGCCATGGTCTTGGGCTGGCGATTGTCAAACAGATCACTCGTTGGCATCAAGGCAAGGTTAGAGTAAAAGTAAATGGTTCAGCATTAGGGGGCGCATGTTTTGAACTGCAATGGCCGAAACAGATTTCTTTACCTAATGTGACCAAACTGGATACAAATGGTCAATAAACTGCTGACGATTTATTTGTATTGAGAATGCTACCTTGAATGGGTCGGTGAATCAGACCGCTCACAAGGAGTAAGCATGAATACCAAATTATTAGCGCTGTTTTTAAGCGGCGTATTTTTCTCATCTACCAGTGCCACTAAACCGATGGAATGGATCTCAGCCTTCAGCGATGGGGTTCGCTTAAATGACCAGCTCAGCCAAACCAATACGCAATCGAATGTGATGATGGATTACGCGCAACAAGATGCTGCAATGTATTTGGACGGTAGTGAAGTCGCCTTTCTTTCCATCAGTACCAGTTACCTCTTCTAATGCTTAATCACAGGAAAATATTATGTTTAAGTTAAACCAGTTGTTCGTGATCCTGAGTGTGCTCGCACTTATCGTGGGATGTAAAGCCGATGATTTGAAAGATGCGGATAAGCTGACTAAGCCTACGGTTAATGCTGGTGCTGATCAGATGTTAATACTGCCAGTAAATAGTATTACGTTGAGCGGAACGGCGAAATCTGAGTTATCAATATATGAAATTAAAACGAAGTCTTGGCGTCAAGTTTCTGGGCCTCAATCGCTTACTTTGATCAATGCAGATTCTCTGAAAGCAACGGCGTTTTATCCTACGATTGCTGGCACGTATATTTTTGAATTATCAGTCAAAGACAGTGGTGGAAGAAGCAACAGTGACCAAATGCAGGTGATCATTCAGGCGGCCGCGCAAAGCATGCAGCGAGCCTATATGCAGCAGGTTGATATCGTTGCTTGGCGGTATGCTGATAGGAACCAAGGCATGCTGAGCTTTAGTGATTTAGATTCGGTTTCTTTAAGCGAAGTGGACACTCAATTAGAGCATGCGCTGGCCTCACTCAATAGCGCTGCTGAGTTTGAGCTACATTTTGCCGCCAATGCTGGTGGAAATATACAAACGGCTTTGTTGTTATTAAATGCCCTTTCTGCTCAAGGAGTTCCGATTTGTTTAAGTGAAAGTTCATCTTGCCACTCTTTGGAACAAGGGTTTTTATTGCAGACTGAACTGCCAGAGAGTATCAATTGCAGTGATGCACAAAGCTGTGTTACCGCTCTACTTCAGTATATTGAGGGTTAACTAGACTACTTAGTGACGTCAGTTTATAGAGCTATGATGTAAAGAAACGAAAAAGCCAGCTCGAAAGCTGGCTTTTTATCGTTCTCAATCGAGAAA
>NZ_NDIO01000380.1:0-4853 GCF_002241085.1 Vibrio sp. V03_P4A6T147 | reverse complement strand
CATACAATGTGATTTATAGTGCTTATAAGGACACTATTGGCTCACAGTATGCTTAAACAACGTTTTCCCAACGCATTGCTCAAGTGCGGAGCGCATGATAGCAAACTCGCTCTCTCTGTAAAGCCTTTTTCTTATGATTTTGAATTGAATGCTGCCTTTTTGGGCAAAGGGGTGAGGAATGGATAGTTTTGTTCTATTTATACCCTTCCCACTTGAAGCTGCAGCGGTGTTGGCTACGTTCGCTCACCCCAATCACATAGTTTATCTATGCTCATGGGGATGAACTTACTTGCCACCTACCTGCAACTTCAAGTTGTTTGGGTATAGCCTGTGTGTGACGCCTAAAAAGCAGCCGGAGGAGGCTAAGTTATGACGCATGTTACAGATATTTAATAAGATTTACACTCCTTGACGTTCGAGCGTCGTATAAGCAGTTACAATTCAATCAGTCTATTTATTGTTGAATAAAAACTATGAAAAACACGTCTATTCTTTCGTTAATGATGGTTACCTTGCTTACCACACCGTTAAGTGCGTTCGCTGCGCAAGCACCACAGGCCGTTGCGGTGGTCGCAGAGCGTGTGGCAACTCATCAAGTGTCTCAGTCTCTTTCACTGATTGGTAAATTAGAAGCTGAACGAGCAGTGGAGATCTCATCTGAAGTTTCGGGAAAGGTCAGCCATATTGCGATTAAAGCCAATCAAGAGGTCAAGAAAGGTCAGCTCTTAATTCAGCTTAATGATGATAAAGCCAAAGCCGCACTTTCAGAGGCTCAAGCCTATTTGAACGATGAACAGCGTAAGTTGAAAGAGTTTGAACGTTTGGTCAAACGGAACGCCATTACCCAAACGGAAATCGATGCGCAAAAAGCGAGTGTTGATATTGCTCAAGCACGTTTAGATGCAGCAAACGCAAATTTAAACGATCTGCACATTAGCGCGCCATTTAATGGCACCGTTGGTTTTATTGATTTTAGTTTGGGCAAAATGGTCAGTGCAGGGACGGAATTGCTGACTTTAGATGACCTATCGGTGATGCAACTCGATATCCAAGTGCCAGAGCGTTACCTTTCGTTAATCAGTAAAGGTATGACGGTGACGGCGAAGAGTAATGCTTGGGCAAAAAACGAGTTTACCGGCAAAGTTGTGGGTATTGATTCTCGCATTAACCGTGAAACCTTGAATTTGCGTGTCCGTATTCATTTCGATAACCAAGATGGCAAGCTAAAACCCGGGATGTTGCTTTCTACTAAGTTGAATTTCCCAGCGATTGAAGCGCCCATTATCCCCGTTCAAGCACTCGAATATTCAGGCACTAAACGCTATGTCTATGTGATTGATAGCAATAATAAAGTAATACGCACGGAAGTTTGGCTTGGCGCGCGGATCGACAATCAAGTGGTGATTGATAAAGGTTTAGCCATTGGTGATAAGATTGTGGTGCAAGGTATCGTGAATATGAGAAACGGCATTGTCGTTACTGAAGTCAATGTGGATGGCTCACCGATACAAAAGGATGACAAATAATGTGGTTATCCGATGTTTCAGTGAAGCGCCCTGTGGCGGCGGTGGTATTAAGCTTACTGTTGTGTGTTTTTGGTCTCGTGTCATTTTCTAAGCTTTCGGTCCGGGAAATGCCCGATATTGAAAGCCCGGTGGTTTCAATCAGTACTCGCTATGCAGGGGCTTCAGCTACCATCATTGAAAGCCAAATCACTTCTGTATTGGAAGATCAACTGGCAGGCATTAGCGGGATTGATGAAATTGAATCAACCACGCGCAATGGCATGTCACGGATTACCGTTACATTTGAACTGGGTTACGATCTCAATACTGGTGTGAGCGATATCCGCGACGCCGTTGCGAGAGCGCAGCGCTCATTACCGGATGAAGCAGATGATCCAACCGTATTCAAAAATAATGGCTCTGGTGAAGCTTCTTTGTACATTAATCTCAGTTCTTCAGAGATGGATCGAACCCAACTGACCGATTATATCGAACGAGCTTTGATTGACCGTTTTAGTTTAATCTCTGGTGTCAGTTCTGTGGATGTGTCTGGTGGCCTTTATAAGGTGATGTATGTCAAGCTCAAGCCGAATCTGATGGCTGGGCGTGGTGTCACGACTTCTGATATATCAAGTGCATTGCGCAGTGAAAATATTGAAAGCCCGGGCGGGGAAGTGCGTAACGATTCGACAGTAATGTCGGTGCGTACCGACCGAGCGTACAAAACGGCTCAAGATTTTGACTATCTGGTGGTTAAGCGCGCAAGTGACAATTCGCCGATTTACTTAAAAGATGTCGCGGATGTCTTCATCGGCGCTGAGAACGAAAACTCAACCTTCAAAAGCGACGGTGTGGTTAATGTGAGCATGGGCATTGTGCCACAGTCAGATGCTAACCCCTTGGATGTGGCGCAGCGTGTCCATCAAGAAGTCGATAATATTCAGCAGTTTCTACCCAAAGGAACGCGCTTGGCCATTGACTACGACTCGACCGTTTTTATTGATCGCTCAATTTCGGAAGTGTATAGCACACTGTTTATCACGGGTGGTTTAGTGATTTTGGTACTGTACATTTTTATCGGCCAAGTTCGGGCAACGCTAATCCCAGCCGTTACTGTGCCAGTATCATTGATCTCTTCTTTTATTGCCGCTTACTATTTCGGATTCTCCATTAACCTTATCACCTTGATGGCGCTGATTCTTTCCATCGGTTTGGTTGTTGATGACGCGATTGTGGTGGTGGAAAATATATTTCATCACATAGAACAGGGAGAGAAGCCACTGCTGGCGGCTTATAAAGGGACGCGCGAAGTCGGCTTTGCCGTGATTGCCACCACATTGGTATTAGTGATGGTCTTTTTACCGATCTCTTTTATGGACGGCATGGTCGGCCTGTTGTTCACCGAGTTCTCTGTACTTTTGGCCATGTCGGTTCTCTTTTCATCGCTAATAGCGTTAACTTTAACACCCGTTCTCGGTAGTAAGATTTTAAAGGTCAATGTCAAACCAAACCGTTTTAATCGTTTTGTTGATCGTGTTTTTGGCCGTTTAGAAGCGGGTTACAAATCCTCTTTACGTTTTGCTATCAGTTGGAAATGGGCTGCACCGCTCGTCATCCTTGCATGCGTTGGTGGCAGTTATTTTCTGATGCAGAAAGTGCCTTCTCAGCTTACGCCTTCAGAAGATCGCGGCGTTATTTTTGCCTTTGTGCGCGGAGCGGATGCGACCAGTTATAACCGGATGTCGGCCAATATGGATCTTGTTGAGCAGCGGTTAATGCCCTTGGTTGGCAAAGGTTTTCTCAAGTCGTTTAGTATTCAATCGCCTGCGTTCGGTGGGCAAGCGGGTGATCAGACGGGTTTTGTTATCATGATTTTGGATGACTGGAACGAACGAAGCATCACCGCTCAACAAGCATTAGGGCAGGTAAAAAAAGCGCTAACGGGAATTCCCGATGTACGAGTTATGCCCTTTATGCCCGGCTTTCGTGGTGGCTCTAACGAGCCTGTTCAGTTTGTGTTAGGTGGGTCAGACTATCCTGAACTCAAAAAATGGGCTGAATTGTTAAAAACGGAAGCTGAAAATTCCCCCTTTATGGAAGGTGCTGACACCAATTATTCCGAAAAGACACCTGAACTGGTGGTGACGATTGATAGGCAGCGTGCCGCGGAATTGGGGATCAGTGTCGCGGATATTTCAGATACGTTAGAAGTGATGCTCGGCGGGAAGAGTGAAACCAGCTTTGTTGAGCGTGGCGAAGAGTATGATGTTTATCTCCGTGGGGACGAAAATAGCTTCAATAACGCCTCCGATTTAAGCCAGATCTACATGAGAACCGCATCCGGTGAGCTTGTTACACTGGATGCACTTGCGAAAGTGGAAGAAGTGGCATCATCAATCCGCTTGTCTCATTACAATAAGCAAAAGGCGATCACGGTTACTGCAAATTTATCAGCTGGTTACACGTTGGGCGAAGCGCTTGATTTTCTGGATCAGAAAGCTATTGAAACGCTACCTAGTGATATTTCCATTAGTTACTCAGGTGAGTCAAAAGATTTTAAAGAAAACCAATCGAGTGTAGCCATTGTATTTGCGTTAGCGCTGCTTGTCGCTTATTTGGTACTAGCCGCCCAATTTGAAAGTTTTATCAACCCGTTAGTGGTGATGTTGACGGTGCCGATGGGTGTGTTTGGCGGCTTTCTTGGTCTATCAATTATGGGACAAGGTATCAACATCTATAGCCAAATTGGGATGATTATGCTGATCGGTATGGTGACCAAAAATGGCATTTTGATCGTTGAATTTGCCAACCAGCTGCGTGACCGAGGGGTTGAGTTTGAAAAAGCAATTATTGATGCTTCAGCGAGGCGCTTACGGCCAATCATGATGACCGCATTTACTACTTTAGCAGGTTCAATCCCATTAATTATCTCGACAGGAGCAGGCTATGAAAGCCGAGTTGCGGTGGGTACGGTGATTTTCTTCGGTATGGGTTTTGCCACTTTAGTCACTCTGTTTGTTATCCCTGCTATGTATCGTTTGGTCTCGGCATCAACACGCTCTCCAGGTCATGTTGAAGCTGAACTTAATCAAGAACTGCTGCATGATGTTAAAACCAGAAGTGTTCACTGATTAACGTATCAAGAGCCTGCGCCCTGCAGGCTCTTCACCGTTCACACCTATTCCATTCACCGTTATCTATGCCCATTAGATGAAATCACATGCGGCCGGCTTATCACATCAAGTTATTTGAATATACAAGCGAGATATCAAATGGTTAATGCCATTTTCGATAATCCATCAAAATAGCCAGTTCATTTTTCCTATTTAAATCTTAGGTATTAATTAT
>NZ_NDIO01000347.1:11207-12283 GCF_002241085.1 Vibrio sp. V03_P4A6T147 | reverse complement strand
GTGCATTCCCTGTACTCAAATGGCATTCAAAAATTGTATTTTATTCAACCAATTACTGTAGAAGTCATGAACGAAGATAAGTTTACCAATGTCTATCGCTTGCCTGGTTCATTGCAAATTCGCATAGCCACATGGCAGCAAACCTTTAAAGGCACTTCTGATTTAGTGCTTCATCAAGTATTAACCGCTAGAAATAATCAGTATAAACAGGCTGACTTTTGGCCTAAGGGCTGGTGTGTGAATCTGTTTGATGAGAGCGATATTTCCATTACGCAGCACGGTACCTACATTCAAACCAGTATGCGAACGATGATTGATCGCAAAATCTCGTATAAGCGCGTTTATCTCTCTCGGCTACCTTTAGAAAAAGCCGAGCCCGCCTTGCTTCGCTTTAAGAAAGAGTGGATCCGCAACTACAATAATGTCGCCCAAGAGTATAACAAGAGGAAAAAGAAAGAGTTTATGGCCTTTGCCAGAGAAGAGGTCGAAACACTTTACCCTGCCATTCCTAAAGAACCTTTTGATAAAGCGCTATGGAACCGTTTAGTGGTTTCGATTGTTGGTCACGCCAATAAATTCAACAATCCTTACTTTGTTAAACATGCTGATTTTTAACGTAATAAAATTTAGCGTAATAAAAAAGCCTGAGCGGTTTCACTCAGGCTTTTTTGTCAGACATCGCAAATGAAAAGCACTGGTTGAATAACGTAGAATAGAAGAGCAATTAAGCGTAATTGGCATCCACTAATTCACCAGCAACAACTTTGCTTACTTCAGCACGATTTTCTAACCATTTTACAACCAACGCTTTATCTTCTTCTGTTGCTGAACGGTAGCGATCGGCTGCGCATACAAAGCCGTCAAAGATCTCTAATCCACCACCACCGAAACAAAGACCGATGTTATCAACGTAATCAATAAACTCATCAACGAAGAGATCGTATTGTTCAAAGTCTTTGATAGACGTTGTACAGCTAACTTCAAAACCGAGGATCGCAAATTCACCTAAAAACAGTTTCTTACGGATACGGCGGTTTTTTTTTTTTTTTCTTTTTGGTTTTTTTCATATTTTTTTT
>NZ_NDIO01000347.1:0-11117 GCF_002241085.1 Vibrio sp. V03_P4A6T147 | reverse complement strand
CATTTCCAAAAATGATTTTTTAAATAAACCGCCACAAGCGGACACTTTCACAACAAATTGTTTCAAGATGTGCCAAGACAAAACAAGTTAAAACAAGCCGCTCGTCAAGCTTAGTGACGTCAAATTAAAGTCAAGAAAATCATAATTATTGACTGCTTCGCAACTTAATCTAAAAACTTCGCACAACTTTTGAGCCTGCCACCCATGCACATTTTTATTTCATAGTGCATGGTTAAATCAGCTCATTTAGCCCTTGTAAATCGTATTTTTTGAGGTGGATTTATGTTTGATTTAAACGGTGAATGGCGATTGAGCTCACCCGAGTATCCCGATATCCAAATCGCGATGACACTGCCCGGTGACCAGTATCATGCATTACTGCAAGCGGGTTTGATCCCTCATCCCTATTATGCATCCAATGAGTCTCAGGTTCAGTGGGCTGGTTTATGTCATTGGGTATTAACAAAAGCGATCACTTTAAATGCGGCAGACCTTCAGTGCCCAAACCACTTACTGGAGCTGAATAAGGTCGATACGTTTGCTGATCTATGGATCAACGGACAGAAGGTTTTACAGTGCCATAATGCTTTTCAAACCTATACTGTTAATATTCGCCATTATCTGCAAATTGGTGTAAATCATTTTGAATGGCGATTTGAACCTGCCGCTTCGGTAGCCAAGCAAAGAGCCGATGAGCTGCCCTTTCCCATTCCGTGGGCGCAAGGGAATAATCAACTTCCTCACATGAACACCGTGCGAAAACCTCAATGCCACAGTGGTTGGGATTGGGGTATATGCCTTGCTGTTTGTGGTATTTTTGCACCAATGCAATTAAAAACGGTACAAGAATATTCACTGCTGGGTGTGGATATTGAACAAGTTTGGCATGCTTTAACACACGTTACGCTGCACGTGAGAATACGGCATAGCGAATCGCTCTCCACACCCATCACACTTACTTTTGGCGATCAAACTATTACGATCGATAGTGAGGCATTTTGCAACCAAAGCAGTGTAGATATTGATGTTCACCATCCGCATCTCTGGTGGCCAAACGGTTACGGTGACCCTTATTTATACACACTGTCTATTACCATGGCACAGCAGCAGATCAACCGCCAAGTTGGCTTAAGACGTCTCACGTTGCGCACTGAGAAAGATTCCATCGGCAGTGAAATGACCTTTATCGTGAATGAGGTCTCGATATCAGTGAAGGGCGCGAATTGGATACCAATGGACGCCATGCCAAGCAAAGTCAATTTTTCCCGTTATCAACAGCTGTTACGAGCCGCACAAGAAGCTCACATGAATATGATTCGTGTGTGGGGAGGGGGTGATTATGAACACGATCATTTTTATCAACTTTGCGACCAACTCGGATTATTAGTCTGGCAAGATCTGATGTTTTCCTGTGCACAATACCCTTCAACACCGAGTTTCTTAGAAGAGGTAAAGCAAGAAGTCACACAACAAATACAACGTTTGAAGCACCATGCTTGCCTTGCCATTTGGTGTGGTGATAATGAGGTGATTGGTTCATTAACTTGGTATCCAGAATCTCGAGAAAACCGTGAAAAATACCTAGTCAATTACGACCGACTCAATCGTTTTTTAGAAATCCTCGTCAATGAACAAGATCCAAGTCGCCGTTTTTGGGCAAGCTCACCTTGCAATGGTGAATTAGATTTTGGTGACGCTTGGCATGATGATAATAAAGGTGACATGCATTTTTGGGATGTGTGGCATTCAGGTAAATCCTTTGACGCTTACCATTCAATATCCCCACGATTTTGTTCAGAATTCGGTTATCAGTCTTGGCCTTCATTTAGTGAAGTGAAGCAGATTATCCCAGAAAGCGGCTGGAATATCAGTGCGCCTCATTTTGAACATCACCAAAAGAATGCTCGTGGTAATAGCATCATCACCGAAATGTTTACTCGCTATTTCCGTTTCCCGAATGGCTTCCAGCAGATGCTTTATTTGAGCCAAGTTCAGCAAGCCATGGCGATTAAAACGGCTGTCGAAGCGTGGCGGGCAACCTCACCGATTTGTCGTGGCATATTATATTGGCAACTCAATGACAACTGGCCCGTCGCGTCTTGGTCAAGCATTGAGTATTCTGGACGCTGGAAGCAATTACATTATCACGCCAAACGGTTTTATAACCCGCTTTTGGCCTGTTTTTCTGAAGATGAGAAACACCTATCACTGAGAGCCATTAATGATGCGCCCGGTGAGCAATACCTTGTGGGTGACATATATTGGTTTGGATGGGAAGGAGAATTGCGAAAGCATTGGTCAATCAATGAACGACTGCCCCAAGAGAGTAACCAAATCGTGTGGCAACACACAATAAGGGATTTCACACCAGAAAAAGGAGCGATCTACTTTGTCAGTACGGATGGCCAGCGGGATAATTTTTGGCTGCCGGATGTACCCAAACGCTTGCCCTTAAAATCGGCTCGCATATTGTGTGAATATCGTGCGGGCAGTCTCTGTTTGACCACTGACCGACCTGCACTTTACGTTCATCTAGAACATGACAACGTACTACAATTTTCTGACTCCAGCTTCTTTTTGCTCCCCAACCAAATGCGGACAATCGCCTTTAGATCAGACGATAAATCTCACTTAAACTGTACTATTTATCAACTGGCTGAATGAACTGAGCCGAATAAAGACAAACGCTCAGCCTTAAGGAAGGAAACGAAAAAGAGCTGCGCATCAAGCAGCTCTTTGCAAGCTAAACCATTTTTGCTAATGCATGTTAAACATTGGCTCATGTCAAACACTGACTAATGTTGAACACCAGATGGGTTTTCACCAAATTCAGTATGTTGATAAATATCTGCAAGGGTTTTTGCACGTTTTGCTGCCTTGCGTCGTTTCGTTGGTTCAAAGTATTGCTCGACCTGCTTCAATGTCTCTTCATGGTCTTGCGCGGATTGGACAAAGTCTGGGTTGGCTAACGCTTCTTGGCGAAGGCGGTTAACTCGTTCTAGCGTTTCCCACAACATATTTCACCTCCAACGTCACTGTGCATACATACAGCTTAGTAAAGAGTGACATAATGTCAAACAATTAACTGTGGATTTATACAGTTAATTAAAATAAATGCTCATTATTTCAATGAGTCATTAATCTGCGAGGCCTCTTAAGGTGCGCACGTTGATTCTCGAAGCACCAGCTTACCTAGATAGCGATGTATCTTGGCATCATCCGAGCCCTTCCCTTCAGCCAATTGTAGGGCCAAGGCTACTGCATCCTTCGTCAGTTGCTCAATAGGAAGCGATATTGTTGAGAGATTGGGCACCGAATACGCAGCCGCAGGCTCATCATCAATCCCCATCACAGAGACCTGATTGGGTACCAAAATGGCACGTTCGTAAAGTGCGCGCATTGCTCCTAGTGCCATATCATCGTTACAGGCAAAAATAGCGCTGAACTCACTCTGTTGTTCTAATAACCGTTGAACCGCGGCATAACCCGCCAGCATAGAATTATCACCTTCAACAACGAGCGTGTGATTGATCTCAATACCAGCCTGCTGCAAGCCTGACTGGTAAGCAGCAAATCGCTGTTGTCCTGTATCACTGTCCAAAGGGCTAGTGATGCAAGCAATGCGGCGATGGCCAAGTTCAAGCAAGTGATTAATCGCTAAAGAAGCGGCTTGATGCTGCTCAAAACCAAAACTATGCAAACCGACCTCTTCCAAGGTTCGATTGAGTACAATCAGTGGCACTGAAACATCAGATTGCAATGATGCCAGCTCATGATTCGACAAATGGCGGCTGTAAAGCATGATGGCGTCACAACGCTGAGTGAGCAATGAGCGCACTGCTGCTAATTCGCCTGTCGCATTATCGTGACTGTCCATGACAAGTAAGGTCTTACGTGCTTGCTCGGCACCTTGTGCTGCTTGATGCAATAAGCTGCCAAAATAACTCCCTTGAAACTGAGGAAGTATCAGCCCAATCGCATTTGCACTGTTTGTGGCTAATGCTTGCGCCAACACATTAGGTTGATAACCCAAGGTGGACATGGCTTGTAAAACGGCTTCTCGCGTACTTGCTTTTACTTGGCCAGTTTGGTTGAGTACGCGCGATACGGTGGCTTTAGACACGCCCGCTGCTTTACAAACGTCATTGATTGTCGCCATGGTGACTCCTAATAAAAACCCCCGACTCTTGGAAGCCGAGGGAGTTTACCTAATTTCCTAAGCTGGATGAACGCTCTCAATCAACAATTATTATTGTCATTCCACGTTTATAATTGTTCGCCATTGGTTTTGATCACGGACTGATACCAGTAAAAGCTTTTCTTTTTTCTGCGAGCCATTGAACCAGAACCATCATCGTGTTTGTCTACATAAATGAAACCGTAACGTTTTTTATATTCACCAGTGGTGAACGACACACAATCGATGCAGCCCCAAGGGGTGTAGCCCATGACATCAACGCCGTCTATAGCAATGGCCTTCTTCACTTCTCGTATATGTGCTTGTAAATACTCAATCCGATAATCGTCTTGCACTTGGCCTTGCTCATCGACTTCATCGATCGCCCCAAAACCATTTTCGACAATAAAAATCGGTTTCTGGTAGCGTTCATACAACTCAGAAAGCGCGTAGCGAAGCCCTACCGGGTCAATTTGCCATCCCCAATCAGACGCTGTGAGATAAGGGTTTAAGCGACTTTGTTTAAATAAACTGGTTGTTTCACCTTCAGCGTTGCGATCATCAGAGACAATATTTGTCATGTAATAGCTGATCGCAAGGTAGTCGGCACAACCCTTACGCAGTATCGCTTCATCGCCATCGAGCATATCAACGGTTATCGATTTTCGCTCCCATTCACGCCAAATATAGCTTGGGTAATAGCCACGAACTTGCACATCGCTGAACAAGTACTTCTCTCTCATCATTTCTTGAGAGCGGATCATATCTTCTGGACGACACGACGCGGGATAAAGCGGCATCATATGAATCATGCTACCCATTTGAAATTGAGGGTTGATCTTATGACCAAGATCGACCACTAAAGCACTGGCAATAAATTGGTGATGCATGACTTGGTACATCACCTGCTCTGGGTTGTCATGTTCAGTGAAGATCACCCCTGAGTTACAGTAGCCAAACAGTGGGAATTCCCAATTTCGCTGGTTATTGATCTCATTGAAGGTAATCCAGTATTTCACTTTCTGTTTATAACGCTCCATCACCACTTGGCTAAAGTTAACGAAGAAATCCACAAGCTTGCGATTTGCCCATCCCCCGTATTGTTGTACAAGGTGGAATGGCATCTCAAAATGCGAAAGCGTAATAACTGGCTCAATGCCGTATTTCAGCAATTCATCAAAAAGATCATCATAAAATTGTAGCCCTGCTTCATTGGGCGAGACTTCGTCACCTTGTGGAAAAATACGAGTCCAAGCAATTGAGGTTCTAAAACATTTAAAACCCATCTCAGCAAAAAGTGCAATGTCACCTTTGTAATGACTATAAAAATCAACGGCTTCATGATTAGGATAGAAATAATTTGCATCCACACCGGAGGTCATCACCCTAGGTACTTCATGCGCTCCTTTTGAGAGCACATCGACAATGCTGACTCCTTTTCCACCTTGGTTCCATCCACCTTCAACTTGATGTGCTGCTACAGCCCCACCCCATAAAAAATCTTTTGGAAAACCATTCGTTGCCATCGTCATCTACCTCGTCTTTATTTGCTGACTCAATGTACCCTTATGTCGATCTAATATGCTATTTCACGCCATGTGGACACGTTGTATAGAAATACATCATCGCTTTGCTACTTTGCGTGACATCATAAACGATTATCGTAAAAATGTAACCGGTTTCGGAAACCGGTTACATTGAAATTAATAATTCTAATGTTCTCGGAAGAAAATACGCACTATTTGTTACTGACAAGTGGCAAACAGAGACATTCCGTAGCACTTTTGCTGTGACTACTGTATGCTTGCGCCTTTCCGCAACGTGATGCGGATCACTTCCTTATTTACATATCGAGACATTTTAATGAGTTTTGCCTCTCTGGGTTTATCCCATGCCATCCTGAAAGCCGTTGCTTCTCAAGGTTACGAAACACCATCGCCAATTCAGGCGCAAGCTATTCCAGCCATTCTTGAAGGCAAAGATGTGATGGCAGCGGCCCAGACAGGTACCGGGAAAACAGCAGGATTTACCCTGCCCATTTTGGATCTATTAGTTAAAGGCCCAAAAGTAGGCCCCAACCAAGTGCGTGCATTAATTCTGACGCCGACACGTGAATTAGCGGCGCAAGTTGCCGACAACGTGGCAACTTACGGACAAAACCTTCCACTACGCTCTGAAGTTATTTTCGGCGGTGTGAAAGTTAACCCACAGATGATGAAAATGCGTCGTGGAGTAGATATTTTGGTCGCGACACCGGGTCGACTGCTGGATTTATACAACCAAAATGCGATTAAATTTAACCAATTAGAAATTTTGGTCTTAGACGAAGCGGATCGCATGTTAGACATGGGCTTCATTCGTGACATTAAAAAGATCCTTGCACTGCTGCCAGCAAAACGTCAAAACCTACTCTTTTCGGCCACTTTCTCTGATGAAATTCGCCAACTTGCGAAAGGGTTAGTTAACAACCCAGTCGAGATTTCGGTTACGCCACGCAATAGTACCGCCAAAACCGTCAAACAGTGGGTGCATCCTGTAGATAAAGCGAAAAAACCAGCGCTATTGATTCAACTAATCAAAGAAAATAATTGGCAACAAGCGTTGGTATTTACACGAACTAAACACGGCGCTAATCGCTTAACCGCACAACTTGAAGGCAGTGGCATCAGCGCCGCCGCTATTCATGGCAACAAAAGTCAAGGCGCACGTACTAAGGCATTGGCCAATTTTAAAAGTGGTGAGATCCGCATTTTAGTAGCAACGGATATTGCCGCTCGCGGCATTGATATTGACCAATTACCACAAGTGGTAAACTTTGAATTGCCTAACGTCCCTGAAGATTATGTTCACCGAATTGGCCGTACAGGCCGCGCAGGCGCTGAAGGCAATGCGATCTCTTTGGTCTGCGCCGATGAAGCAAAAGACATGTTTGCCATTGAGCGCCTTACCCAAAATTTACTAGAACGAATTGAGGTTGAAGGCTTTGCGCCAGTGAACAAATTACCGGCATCTCCTTCGCTACAACCGATTAAAGCGAAAAAGCCGAAAAAGAACAAACCAGAACATAATGACGGACAGCGCTCTGGTGATGTAGCAAAAGGTCACAGCATAAGCGCGAATACCAAAACTAATGACAGAAAGCCGAAAGCGGCCAATTCCACTCGTTCAAACAGCAACAAACCAAGTGCAAACCAACCCACGAGAAGCGGATCGGCTGGACAAAATAGACCTCGTAGAACAAAATCGCGGCGAGCTGATATTACTCACTGACTACGACTCTCTGATTAAAAAGTAAAGGCCACTCTCATCTAGTGGCCTTTTTGCTTTTACGCGCCTTTGGGCGGTGTGAATGCGGTTAGAGGAAGTGGCTCTCCTGTATATTTCTCTATTTTCACAATTGAAGAGTTACCAGCACAGCCATTGGCTAACCTTGAAGTAGGTATGTCAGCGGTCAGTACGTTGCATCCTCCGTTTTTACATAAACCATGAGGTTTATCAAAATCAGGCCATGCCCCTTCATGAATACAGACCGAACCTTGCTTAATTCCATCCGTGATCAGCGCGCCAACTAAGACTTGGCCACGTTGATTATAAGCACGGACAAGATCGCCATCTTTGATCCCTCGAACTTTTGCATCTTCTGGATGAATCCAGATCGGTTCACGGTTTGCTATCGCATATTGCTCGCGTAGTGCCGCATAGTTTAACTGGCTATGGAGACGATGAGCCGCATGCGATGTCATCAATTGCAGTTCATCGGCTTGAGCATTCCCTACCCACTCCGTTGGCGGCATCCACATAGGATGTGGCGGGCAATCGCTATATTTGAAGCCTTCGATGGTTTTGGAGAAGATCTCAATCTTGCCACTTGGTGTACCAAGAGGGTTCAGGATAGGATCCTCTCTGAAAGAGGAATAACGCACAAACTTCGCGTTCGCTTCGTTCCATTTCATCTCAATGAGCTGATTTTGTTTCCAAAAATAGCTGAAGTTAGGCATTGCAATCCGATTCTGGCGACCGATAGCTTGAGCTCCTTTATAGAAACCAGCCAACCATTCCATTTCGGATTTATTTTCCGTATACACTGCACGTCCGCCCGGTTTTAACAGCTCCGCCATATCAGCAAATACATCAAAATCATTTCGCGCTTCAAATTGAGGCTCAATTGCTTGTTTCATCGGCACTAAATGTTGATTGCTATAATCCCCTGTCATGGTGAGATCATTACGCTCAAATGACGTCGTGATGGGCAGTACAATATCAGCGTGTTTTGCGGCCGCAGTCCAATAAGGCTCAGATATAACGATGAGTTCCGGCTTTTGCCACGCTTTAATCAAACGGTTGGTATCTTGGTGATGAGTAAAGTTTGCACCGCCTGCCCACCAGATCATTTTGATGTTAGGAAATGTTTTCTCATGCCCGTTGTGTTGATATTGACCGGATGGGTTTTCCAACGCTTCAACAATACGAGCCACAGGAAAACTATTTACTGCTCCAGAAACGGCCCAATCATTACCCGCAGATGAACCACCATCAATAGCCGCTGATATAGCAGGTAAAACACCCGCAGTTCGCGTTGGGTTACCGCCATTGGAATAGTGATATGAAAAACCAAACCCACCACCGGGTAAACCGATCTGCCCTAGCATTGCAGCCAGAGTGACAAGCATCCAGTGTTTTTGTTCACCATATTGCTGACGTTGGATTCCCCAACCAGCCATGATCATAGTTCTATTTTTGCTAAAAATATCAGCCAATAGCTCTAGTTGTTTGGCAGGAACGCCACAAATTGCCTCAGCCCATTGTGCTGTCTTTGGCGTGCCATCAGAATGACCTAGCAGATAAGCTTCAAACTTGTCGTAACCAGCGGTGTATTTATTCAAAAATTCGAGGTTATGTTGGCCCTTTTCAACTAATGAGTGGGCGATCCCCAACATCATCGCAACGTCAGTACCAGGATGCGGTGCAATCCACTGAGCGTTTTCACCAAAAAATTCGATGGTTTCCGAACGCATAGGATCGATAGCGATAATGGTTTTTTTAGAATGTTTGAGTTGATTAAAAAACTCAAGCCCCGCGCCGTCGGTACTGCTCCATGCTATTTTCAGTGTATTAATAGGGTTAAGCCCCCAAAGCACCACAACATCACTACTTTCAAGTACAACAGGGTAAGTTGTTTGTTGTTCATACACTTCTATTGAGCCTACAACGTAAGGCATGATGACTTGCGCAGCACCCGTAGAATAATCACCTAAATGACCCGAATAGCCTCCCGCCATACTCATATAGCGTTGCAGTAGGGTTTGGGCTTTATGTAAAATCCCACTGGATCGCCAGCCGTAAGAGCCCGCAAAAATTGACTCGGCTCCATAAGCAGTGCGAATACGGGCATGCTGTTGGTGGATTAATTGCAGCGCTTTTTCCCAACTAACGCGGACGAACTCATCGTCTCCTCGTTTACCATCTGGCATATGGGGATTGGCTAGAAAACCTTTACGCACCATCGGGTATTTGACCCGCGCTTGAGTATGCACTTGATCTGGCGCTGAGGTTTGTAGACTATTGGGTACGGTTTGCGGCAATGCATTCTTGGAGGAAATAATTTTCCCATCCTTAACTTCAACCAGCATAGCGCCCCAACGCCCAGCAGTCAGTACACCAGCTCCTCGCGGTGCGGAAGCGAGAACTGGCATAGGTTTAACCGAAAAAATAGCGACCGCACCTGCAGTTGCACCAGCGCTTTTTAGAAAACTTCGACGTGTGAGAGTAGTCATCACTGAATCCTTATTTCATTTTTTATTGGGCAACAACATCTTTCGCATTATATTGGAAATATTTCGTGAGGATTTCTAGATCCTCTGCGGAAATAGAGGTACGGTCCCCCATACTTTTTGCCACAGAAGGCCACGCGTTAACCGTAAAATGGTTACTCGGAATTTTGGCATGACATGTTGAACAGTAAACATTGTCCAATTGCTCAGCGTATGCCCAAAGCGAATCCATTTTACCCAACACTGGCGTGTCGATGTCCCCGGCAAGTGTTACTTGACGCCACTGATTTCCGTAGGCATCTTCGTTATACTCTTTTACGCTCAATGCTTTTTGCCCTGCTTCAGTTAACATAGCAATCACAGCACGCTTACCTTCACCCATATACAAGACTTGTTCTGCACCTTGCATCTGATAACCACTCAATTCAACGGTGCGTTTGCCATCGCTTTCATTCAATACTTTCAGCGGCGTCGCTGGATTGATCGTTCCGAAATCAGAAATGGACGTAGATTGCATCGCATAAACAATAGAAGTGCCCACAGGGGTTAACTTAGCCTCTTCGACTAAATGGGCTAATGCTTGGCTGTCCATTTTGACTTCAGGAAGCATGTGCGCCACACCTTTATGGCAATCAATACAGGTTTGATTATTGTCGATACCGTACTGATGCATTTTTTGTGCTTGCACCGTTTGGTCGTAAATCTCCATCGCATCTTCACTGTGACATGAACGACAGGTCGCAGAATCGTTCGCTTTTAATTGCGCCCAGACAGTTTCAGCCATCTCGGCTCGATGCGCTTCATACTTTTCAGGTGTGCTGATCTTCTTGGTAATAAACTCATGATAGATATCTTTGGACGCCCTGATTTTAGTGACTAAATAATCCATAGTATCAGTGGGTATATGGCAATCAGCACATTCTGCACGGATGCCTTTGGCATTGCTGAAGTGTACCGAGCCTTGATACTCCTGAAAGGGTGCTTGCATAGTATGACAAGAGAGACAAAATTCCATACTCGACGTTTTTTCTAAGATGACATGAGTCCCTCCAAGGCTAAACCAACCGAGCAGCACCCCAATAGCAAGAACTCCCACTATCATTCTTTTTTTAATATTCATTATTCCTCACAAATCTCAACGGATGTGGTTTTGACAGAACACGTTGCAT
>NZ_NDIO01000175.1:0-12344 GCF_002241085.1 Vibrio sp. V03_P4A6T147 | reverse complement strand
TAGCTGTGCAATATAAGCAGCAACCTCAACAACGTAGGCTGGCTGATTTTGCTGACCACGGTGTGGAACCGGCGCAAGATAAGGGGAATCAGTTTCAATCAGCAAGCGTTCCAAGGGCAGCGCCTTCACAACTTCTTTCAATTCTGTCGCTTGTCTAAACGTGACAATTCCTGAGATAGAAATATAAAAGCCAAGCTCCATAGCGGCTTGTGCAAAGGCAAGATCTTCAGTAAAACAATGGATAACACCACCGCACCTTTCTGCCCCACCATTACGGAGCATTTCAAGAGTATCAGCCCGGGCATTTCGTGTATGAATAATCAAAGGTTTGTTAAGGGCAACGGCGGTTTCAATGTGCTGTGAAAACCGTAACTTCTGTAACTCAGCCGTTTCCGGTTGATAATGATAATCTAGCCCCGTTTCGCCAATCGCCACCACTTTGGGATGACTCGCGTATTGACGGAAGCGGGTCAATTCAAAATGACTTTCAACGTCAAGTGGATGAACACCACAAGAAGCATGAACATTATCAAAGGGCTGAATAAGCTCTAACATTGGTTCAAAAGAATCCAGCGTTACGCCAACAGAAAGCAATTGCTTAACATTGGCTTGACGAGCTTTTTCTACTACATCAGCAACATCGATATGGAGCGTATCGTAATCAAGTTTATCTAAGTGGCAGTGCGAATCTACAAACATGTTTTCTCATCATTAAAGTTAAATAGCCAATCGCTGATCAGTAGCTCGCTATTGAGCCCACTAAACGTCTTTAGTTCTTCCATTAAACGAGTTAATACCTTGGTTTGGCGATAAAGTACTGGGTAGCTGATCTGTTTTGCTAATCGAAGGCTAATAGGAAGCTGCTGCTGTTCAACCACGCCAAATTGTACCTTTTGCGTATCGGTCAACATGGTCCACAACCAAGCCAAATATTGGGTAGGCGCCTCATTAATCTGCTTCACACAAGCGGAAATATCGGCACTGGCATCGGTTAAGCAATGAGCAATATTTTGCTCAAAAGCCTGATATTTTGCTAACTCTCCCGATTGAATAAACGCCAACGTATTTAGTGGTGAATAACCATTTAAATGCGCCGCATAAGGAGGGACAGGTTGCGATGTCTGTTCACTTAACCAATGCGAGACTTGTTCACTGCTCGGTGGTGTCAGCACCGTTTTTTGACAGCGACTGATAATGGTTGGGAGTAATGGGTTGATACGAGAGGCGACAAGTAAGAAAAAACAATTGCGCCCCGGAGCTTCTAACGTTTTGAGCAGTGCATTCGCTGCTGATTCATTCATGGAATCGGCGGGATTAATAACGATAAAGCGAGCACCAGAAAGCTGCGCCGATTCTTGAGCCAACTTATTGCATTGCCTAATTTGATCAACGGTAATCGCCTTCCCCTCTTTTTCAGGCGAGATCAGATGAAAATCAGGGTGACTACCAGACTTCATCAATTCGCAGCTATGACAAAACCCACACGCTTCTGAATGGCTATGCGAACACATCACTGCTGCACTCAACTTCTCAATGAGCCGTTCAGCGCCCAGCCCTGAGGGAGAAACGAGTAAGCTCGCCGCAGGGAACTGCTGGTTATTGAGGCTGGTTTGCCACTGAAGCCAATAGCCTGCTAACCAAGGATACAGATCATTTATCATTAATTTGTTACTCAATGTTTAGCTCTAGTTTCTCTCTAGCATATTGGTTTCTAGAAACTGGTTTAACGCTGCTTTGATAGAGAATGCCACCGCTTCTATTGTTTGTTCAGCATTAATCACGGCCACGCTTTTATCTTCCTTAGCTAGGGCAAGGTAACGTTCACGCGTGCGCTCAAAAAAACCAATATCCATTTTTTCGATACGATCAAGCTCACCTCGACCTCTGGCTCTTTCTAAACCGATGCTCGGATCTAGGTCCAAATAGAGAGTAAAATCTGGCTTAAAATCACCTAGCGTTACCTTTTTAAGGTTTTGCATCGTTTCTAGCGGAATTTGCCTCCCACCACCTTGGTAGGCTTGAGAGGACATATCATGGCGATCACCAACCACCCACGAACCAGCCGCAAGTGCAGGCTTAATCACATTTTCAACCAATTGAACACGAGCAGCGTACATTAATAGCAGCTCAGTCATATCCTGAAGCACTTCACCTTCATGCTCTTCTTTGACTAAGGCGCGCATTTTTTCTGCTAAAACAGTCCCGCCCGGCTCACGAGTATGAGTGATATTTGTCACGCCGAACTCAATAAGTGTTTCTCTAATGGATTGAATAGCAGTGCTTTTTCCTGCGCCTTCTAAACCTTCTACAACAATAAATTTAGCATTCATGACTGGGTTCTTAACTGTTTTAAATAAGCGCGAACAGCGCGATTATGTTCATTCAATGTTTTAGAAAAAACGTGTCCACCAGAGCCACTGGCAACAAAATACAAATAATTACTCTGCTCTGGGTTTAATGCCGCTTTGATTGAGGCTTCCCCCGCCATCGCAATAGGCGTAGGAGGTAAACCAAAAATAGTATAAGTATTAAATGGCGTCGGTGTTCTTAAGTCTTTTTTACGAAGATTGCCATCGTAGGCATCGCCAAGCCCGTAAATGACCGTAGGATCAGTCTGTAGCCGCATCCGTTTATTGAGTCGATTGACAAAAACGGAGGCAATGCGCCCTCGCTCTGAAGCAATAGCCGTTTCCTTTTCAATAATTGACGCCAAAATCAACGCTTCATAAGGCGTTTTAATTGGCAGATTTGGCTGGCGATTGGCCCAATGTTGATCGAGTATTTTCTCAAGACGTCTATTGGCCCTTTTTAGGATCTCAAAATCGGTCGTTCCAAAAGGGAAATGATAAGTCTCCGCTAGAAACAGTCCTTCAAGCTTTTGCTGCTCAATGCCTAATTTTTGGGCAATGTCGGCTTCTGCCAAATCAGCTATCGTGTTTGTCACGCCTTCGGTTTGTGCAAGCAGAGCTCGCCACTCATTAAAGCGGCTCCCTTCGACAAAGGTAATAGAAAACTGATGCTCTTTACCGGATATCACGTCACTTAAGAGATCGATCAATCGATCTCCGGGTTGTACTTGGTAAGTTCCCGCCTTAATTTTGGTTATTTCAGGATGCAGACGTCGCACTAACTTGTACATCGAAAAATCCGTTATCCATTTTTTCTCATTTAATAGCGTTAATACGCCATTAAGGCTTGTACCTGATTTTATGGTCACGACTTGCGATGAAGGAAGCGATAGAGGCTGTTCTAAATAAGCATCTACCTGCCGCTCAATGTAGAAATATCCAGCTCCAACGGCGATAATGATCAGTAGTAATACAACGAAAATTCGATTAATCACGAGTTAAAACGCTCCTGAAAATAGCGTGTTATTTTACCAATAGGGAAAATCGTATTTGCAATTGCCGTGACAGGCGCAACGCCTAATAAGGAGTTAGTAATAAACACTTCATCTGCCGACAATAACTCTTCTAATGAGAATGCTCTCACCTCAACCTTGAGATCGGTAGCCGCCGCCAATAATACACGACGAATAACCCCAGCTACGCCTGCATTGTCTAAGCTTGGCGTACATAACCTATCCCCTGACACCCAAAAAATATTTGCAACCGTAGTTTCTATGACATGCTCATTGATGTCTAGCGCGATGCCGTCAGCGTACCCTTTTGCATCCATCTCTGACTTCAATAAAACTTGTTCTAGTCGATTGTTATGTTTGTGACCCGCCAATAATGGCGAGAGTCCCATCCGCTGTTGGCATACACCAAGCTCGATACCATCGGCTATCCACTGACCATAATGGGCTGGATACTCAAAGGTACTGATAGTGACTTGAGAATCGCCAACGTTAGCAGGGCTATAACCCCGACCACCTTGTCCGCGGCTAATATGAATTTTCACACCGGATTTTGCGGTACTAGGAACGATCGTTGAGAGCCAATGTTCAACTTGCCGCCAATCAGGGGCGGGAATAGCTAAACACCGCAAACAAGATTCCATGCGTTCAACGTGCATATCCCAATATTGAAGCTCACCAGCGCAAACGAGAATCGTTGTGAAGCAACCATCCCCATACTGAAAAGAGCGATCAGTAAGAGATAGAGTGTCACTAGGTTGTCCATTTACCCAAAACATCGTGCTTACCCCACAAAAAGAAACGGCTCAATGCTAAGCATCAAGCCGTTCAAACTCAAGTGTCACAACCACAATCATTAGATTTTTTTGAAAATCAACGAGCCGTTCGTACCACCAAAACCAAAAGAGTTACAGATTGCATATTCCATACCTTCCACTTTGCGGGCAGTGTGTGGAACAAGATCAATGCCTAAACCTTCTTCTGGATCATCAAGGTTAATGGTTGGTGGAACAATTTGGTCAACTAATGACATAACGGTGATAATGGCTTCAACAGAACCAGCCGCGCCTAGCAAATGACCAGTCATAGATTTAGTAGAAGAGACAAGAACTTGTTTCGAACCTTCTTCACCTAAAGCGCGCTTAACACCTTTAATTTCCGCAACATCACCAGCTGGAGTCGAAGTACCATGCGCGTTGACGTAACCGATTTGAGTACCTGTTACGCCCGCATCACGCATCGCGGCTTCCATCGCTAACGCACCACCTGAACCGTCTTCGCTTGGTGAAGTCATGTGATAAGCATCACCAGACATACCAAAGCCAACTAACTCAGCGTAAATCTTCGCACCGCGTGCTTTAGCATGTTCATATTCTTCAAGAACCATAACACCCGCACCATCGCCTAGAACAAAGCCATCACGGCCTTTGTCCCAAGGACGAGACGCTTTTTGCGGTTCATCATTACGCGTAGACAATGCTTTTGCTGCGCCAAAACCCGCCATGCCAAGTGGTGTCGATGCTTTTTCTGCACCACCCGCCACCATCGCATCGGCATCACCGTATGCAATCATACGTGCCGCATGGCCAATGTTATGTAAACCTGTTGTGCATGCGGTAGAAATAGCGATATTTGGACCACGAAGACCACGCATGATAGACAAGTTGCCTGAAACCATGTTGACAATCGTTGAGGGTACAAAGAACGGGCTCACTTTACGTGGGCCTTTTTCTACCAAGGCATGATGGCCAGTTTCAATCAAGTCAAGACCACCAATACCAGAGCCGATAGCAACACCGATTCTTGGGGCATTTTCTGGAGTTACTGTGATACCAGAATCATTAAGTGCTTGGATACCCGCCGCAATACCGTACTGGATAAAGAGATCCATCTTACGGGCATCTTTTTTAGACATATACTCTTCGCAGTTAAAGTCTTTGACTAGACCTGCAAAACGAGTTGAAAAATTGGTGGTATCAAAATGTTCGATATTAACGATACCGCTTTGACCAGCTAGCAGGGCTTTCCAAGAAGATTCTACAGTGTTGCCTACCGGTGACAACATACCCATGCCAGTGACAACGACACGACGCTTGGACACGATCATATTCTCCGGAGTTGAAAAGTTCTATGAGAGGTATAGAAGAGTTAGAAAAACTCAGGCGGCCAGAGGGCCGCCTGGGGAGAGATATTACTGAGCGCTGTTTACGTAGTCGATTGCAGCTTGAACAGTAGTGATCTTCTCAGCTTCTTCATCTGGAATTTCAGTATCGAATTCTTCTTCTAGAGCCATTACTAGCTCAACTGTATCTAGAGAATCAGCACCTAGATCTTCTACGAAAGAAGCTTCATTCTTTACTTCTGCTTCGTCTACACCTAGCTGTTCAACAATGATTTTCTTTACGCGTTCTTCGATGTTGCTCATGTTTTCTTTTCCTTTACAGATTTCGCCTAATGCGATGGTTCCGTAGTTTATTCTAACTAGGGAAAGTTGCAAGTGGGTCATTGCTGGTCAAACCACAATTTTACCGATTTTAACCGAAATTAAGACCATTTTTGACTTAAATCATGCACAAATGTTGCGCATATAGTTAGCAAGTTTTACACGTTGTTGACAATAGCAAAGCCTTTATTTCATCAATAACGTTCAAAAACCAACTTATACCATGTACATCCCGCCATTTACGTGCAAAGTTTCACCCGTAATGTAGGCAGCCTCTGGAGAAGCTAAAAATACCACTGCCGACGCAATTTCGCGTGGATCGCCTAAGCGGCCAGCTGGCACTTGGGCTAGTGTAGCAGTACGTTGGTCATCATTCAGCGCTTTTGTCATATCTGTTTCGATAAAACCTGGCGCAACTGTGTTAACCGTCACACCACGAGATGCAACTTCGCGAGCCATAGACTTAGTAAAGCCAATTACGCCCGCTTTTGCCGCTGCGTAGTTGGTTTGACCAGCGTTACCCATAGTACCGACCACAGAGCCCACATTGATGATGCGACCATTGCGCTTTTTCATCATGCCACGTAGCACCGCTTTCGATAAGCGGAAGATAGACGTTAAATTGGTATCAATAATATCTGACCATTCATCATCTTTCATGCGCATTAATAGATTATCACGAGTAATCCCGGCGTTATTCACAAGAATATCGATCACGCCAAACTCGTCATTGATGGTTTTCAGCGTCGCTGCGATAGATTCCACATCCGTCACGTTCAGCGCTAAGCCTTTACCATTATTACCAAGATATTCACTGATTGCCGCTGCACCGCTTTCGCTAGTAGCCGTGCCGATCACTGTTGCACCGCGTTCAACTAATAATTCAGCGATCGCTCGGCCAATACCACGGCTTGCGCCAGTCACGAGAGCAATTTTGCCTTCTAGGTTCATCATCTATTCTTTCCTTTGATTACTTAACGGCATCAAGTGAAGCAATGTCATTCACTGCTGCTGATTCAAGCGATTTAATAATGCGCTTAGTCAGGCCTGTCAAAACTTTGCCTGGGCCAACTTCAAGCAGCTTTTCTATGCCTTGCTCACTCATCAACTGTACACATTCCGTCCAACGAACAGGGCTGTATAGTTGACGAACTAACGCATCTTTAATTTTGGCCGGATCAATTTCTGCTATTACATCCACATTGTTGATAACCGGAATTTGTGGTGCATGAAATTCAATCGATTGTAATGCAACCGCTAACTTGTCTGCTGCTGGCTTCATTAAAGCACAGTGAGAAGGAACAGAAACTGGCAATGGCAGCGCGCGCTTTGCTCCGGCCTCTTTACATAACTGACCCGCACGTTCAACTGCATCTTTATTGCCTGCGATGACAACTTGGCCTGGCGAGTTAAAGTTAACCGGTGAAACCACTTCACCTTGAGCTGCTTCTTCACACGCTTTTGCTATCAGCTCATCATCAAGACCGATAATAGCCGACATCGCGCCTACTCCTGCCGGAACGGCTTCTTGCATTAACTGACCGCGCAGCTCTACTAATTTGATGGCTTGCTTAAAGTCAACTACACCTGCACACACCAGTGCGGAATACTCACCCAAGCTATGGCCAGCAAGCAAGGCTGGCTGCTCTAAACCTAGGCTTTGCCATAACCGCCAAAGGGCAACAGAAGAAGCGAGTAATGCCGGTTGAGTACGAGAGGTTTGGTTAAGATCTTCTACTGGGCCATTTTGTACCAATGCCCATAAATCATAACCCAGCACTTCAGAAGCTTCGGCAAATGTCTGTTGAATGACATCATACTGCTGACCAAGTTCCGCAAGCATACCAACTGATTGCGAGCCTTGACCTGGAAATACGATAGCAAACTTGCTCATTGTTTGTTTCCTTAAGTAAAAACAAGAGGTTGAACCAACCCCTTAAAATAAAAATCTATCCGCTTAAAACTTAACGAGTGCCGAGCCCCAAGTAAAACCACCACCGAAGGCTTCAAGCAATAACGTTTGACCACGTTGAATTCGACCATCTCGCACGGCTTCATCGAGCGCGGTTGGGACGGTAGCGGCAGACGTATTACCATGGCGATCAAGCGTTATTACGACTTGGTCAAGTGACATTGATAGTTTTTTCGCGGTCGCGGAAATAATGCGATAGTTAGCTTGATGAGGCACTAACCAATCTAATTCTGATTTGTGCATGTTATTGGCAGCAAGCGTATCTTTAACAAGCTTAGAGAGTTGCGTCACTGCCACTTTAAAGACTTCATTACCCGCCATATAGAGCCATTTATCAGCATCACCACCACGCTCTGGAACAGGTAAACTCAAGAGCTCGCCAAACTCACCATCAGAATAGATATGAGTCGACAAAATGCCCGGCTCTTCACTTGCGCCAATAATGACAGCGCCTGCGCCATCACCAAATAAAATGATCGTCGAACGGTCCGTTGGATCGCAAGTTTTAGACAAGGCATCAGCACCAATGACAAGAATGTTTTTACACATACCCGATTTAATGTGTTGATCTGCAATCGATAATCCATAGACAAAACCTGAACAAGCCGCCGCTAAATCAAAAGCAGGACATCCTTTGATGCCAAGCTTACCTTGCACCTGGCATGCCGCCGAAGGAAATGCATGGCTACTGCTGGTTGTTGCAACAATAATCAGATCAATATCGTTTTTATCAATGCCGGCCATTTGAATGGCATTTTGCGCTGCATAGAAAGCCATATCCGCAACGGTTTCATTCTCCGCGCAAATGCGGCGCTCACGAATACCAGTACGGGCAATAATCCACTCATCGCTTGTCTCTACCATTTTCTCTAAATCTGCGTTGGTACGCACCTGAGATGGCAAGTAGCTGCCAGTACCTAAAATTTTGCTATACATGAAGACTAATAATGCCTCTCGAGTAAAACCGCTTCCAAACGATCGCTTATACGGCTGGGGACTTGTCGTTTGACCTCGTGTACCGCTTCGGAAATCGCATTCACGACGGCGAGTACATCAGCACTTCCATGACTTTTTATGACAATGCCGCGCAATCCTAACAAACTTGCGCCGTTATACTGGTCGGGGTTCAATGTTTTTAGTTCAGTAAATAATGAAGAAAACAGTTTTCGTGCAATCCAACCCTTTATGGATGAGCCCAAAAGTTGGCTTTTTAACTTATCAATAAAGAGTTGTGCTGTGCCTTCACATGCTTTCAGGCAAACATTGCCGACAAAACCATCGCAAACAATCACATCAGCGACATCATCCAACAACTGATTACCTTCGATATAGCCGATATAGTTGACGGCCTGAGTTTGATTCAGCATTTCAGCGCAACGCTTCACTAAATCATTCCCTTTAATCTCTTCCGCACCAATATTAAGGATGGCAACTTTTGCAGAGCGGCCTAAATGCTGTTCGGCTAGCGCACTCCCCATGACAGCAAATTGAAACAGAGAATCTGCATCACTTGATACGTTCGCACCCAAATCCAGCATCCAAGTGCGTTGACCTGAAGCCGTCGGCAACGCTGAAACTAATGCAGGACGATCAATGCCGGGCAGCAATTTCAGACGAAAACGAGATAACGCCATGAGCGCACCTGTATTGCCACCACTGACACAAGCATCAGCACGGCTATCAGAAACTAGGTCAATTGCGATACCCATTGAACTTCCAGCACTATTGCGTAAGGCCAGAGAAGGTTTTTCGGAGTTAGAAATAACGCGGTCACTGTGCAAAATACTCATGCGAGTATTAAGTTCATAACCTAATTGAGATAATTGATGTGTGATCAACACTTGATCACCAACGAGGATCACTTTGAGCTCTGGGAAATGCGACAGTGCCTGCACGGCGGCAGGCACTGTTACGCGAGGACCGAAATCCCCGCCCATTGCATCAAGTGCAACGGTTAAATATTGCAAAGGTCAACCTTACTTGCTGATAACCTTTTTGCCACGGTAATAACCGTCAGCAGTCATGTTGTGACGTAGGTGAGTTTCACCTGAAGTCGCATCTACAGATAGTGCAGATGTAGTTAGCGCATCATGTGAACGACGCATGCCACGACGTGCGCGTGATTTTTTGCTCTTTTGTACGGCCATTGACCCTACTCCTTTGTCTTAACCTATAACGAATTATCGTTTTAAGTTTTTTAAAACATCAAATGGATTCGGCTTTTCTTCCGCTAGTTCTTCTGGAAGTTCACCAAATACTAAATTGTCTGAATTAACGCTACATTCCGCTCTATCGTGCATTGCTACTTGTGGCAAATTAATGATGAACTCGTCTTCAACTAATTGTACAAGGTCGATCTCACCGTACTCATTCGGATCTACCAAATCGTACTCTTCCGGTGCGTCTTCATCCGTTTTACTCCCCAAGTAAGGAGTATACTTGAATTGGACTTCGCACTCATGTGCGAAAACCTTGTTACAGCGTTGACACTCTAAATCGACAGAGATGTTAGCTTTACCAGAGATAACAACTAGTCGCTGTTCATCAAGCCCAAATGACAATGAGACTTGTGCGTCGCGTTTAACGCCTGCGACTGATTCTTCTAAACGCTTAAAAAGACTGAGTTGGATGATACCATCACAATCAAGTCGTTTTTGAGCTGCTTTAGCCGGATCAATCGATCGCGGTATTTTTACCTTTTGCATAGGGCGCGAATATTATCTTCCAAATCGGTTTTAGTCAAAGAAAAAGGCAAAAAAGTTCGTTTTTTCCCCTTTCCACTGAGAGAATTATGTACAGCATGTCTGATTGATATATGCTGCGGTAAAATTCGCAGCAATTCTAAATCAAAATGCAAAATTACCAACTAGTTTTAGCATCTACTTCGCCGTTTCGGCAGCAATTACTTAAAAAGCTGGATTTACCTTTTGTTACCTGCTCGCCTAATTGCGACGAAACTCCGTTATCTAGTGAGTCCGCACAAGATCTGGTGACTCGTTTAGCAGAAACGAAAGCAAGATCTTGCCATCCAAACCAACCCAGTTTAGTCATCGGTTCTGATCAAGTTTGCGTGATTGACGGTGAGATTATTGGCAAACCTCATACTCAAGAACAAGCCATTAAGCAGTTACTCAGACAAAGTGGAAAAGCCATCACTTTTTATACTGGGCTTGCGGTTTACAACTCAGTCTCTGGTCAATGCATGGTCACCGTAGAACCCTTCACGGTTCATTTTCGCTCTTTATCTAGCGAGATGGTGACGGCTTACGTGGCAAAAGAACAGCCACTACAGTGCGCAGGCAGCTTTATGTGTGAGGGCCTAGGCATTGTACTTTTTGAACGTTTAGAAGGTGATGACCCTAATAGTTTGGTTGGGCTACCATTAATTAAGCTAGTCTCAATGCTTGAGTCTCAAGGCATTACCGTTTTAGGATAATGATTAAAAGTGAGCGCCTTGATCCGCGCTCACTTTTATACCATGACTTCGACCATTACTTTATGTTTCTACTATGTTGCTACTCGTTAGCGAATGAAAGCTGGCCTTAAGCGTTTCTCAATTTGACTAATGCTTGCTCTAGTTGAGTATCGAGTGGTGCATTAATGTCCATTAACGCCTCTGTCGAAGGGTGAACAAAACGAATATTCGCCGCGTGTAAGAATAATCGGTCAATGCCAAACTGTGCGGTATATGCGTCAAAACGGCGGTCACCATAACGATCATCCCACGCAATCGGGTGCCCTGTATACTGAGTATGAACGCGGATCTGATGAGTACGGCCAGTGATAGGACTGGCTTGCACCAAAGTTGCTTGTGCAAACTGTTCAAGGATCTTAAAGCGCGTTTCCGATGCTTTACCGTTTGAATTGACTCGCACAATGCTGTTCACTTCATTTTTCAATAGTGGCGCATTCACGACTTTACAGCTGCTTTTCCATTGCCCCATAACTAAAGCAAAGTAATATTTTTGAATCGTTTTTTCTCTAAACTGGGCTTGGAGATGGCGCAGCGCGGAGCGTTTTTTAGCCACTAATAAAATGCCCGACGTATCGCGATCGATACGGTGCACCAATTCCAAAAAACGAGCTTCTGGGCGCAATGCCCGCAGCGCTTCAATTGCGCCAAATTTCAAACCACTCCCACCATGAACAGCCGTACCGGAAGGTTTATTCAGAATAAGTAAGTGCTCATCCTCAAAAATAATGCAGTGTTCTAGCTCGGCGACTTTACTCAATTTGGTATTGGGTGTGTTGATCTCTTGATCCGACTGTTCGAGAGTCACTGGTGGTATTCTCACCACATCACCAGCTGATAACTTATATTCTGCTTTGATGCGTTTTTTATTTACACGAACCTCTCCTTTGCGCAGGATTCGGTAAACCATACTTTTGGGAACGTTTTTTAATTGGTTACGCAAAAAATTGTCAATGCGTTGACCAGCCATATCTTCATCGATATCGATGAGCTGGACTTGGGTTCTAATTTCACTCATGGGCGCCATTGTACCACTGTAAATTGTTTAAATTCACATTTTCTTCGCCACAAAAAAGAATATTTTCATCTGCTGTTTAAT